>JACOUE010000054.1 GCA_016178045.1 Chloroflexota bacterium | reverse complement strand
GTGATGACGGAGGCGGCGGTCCGCCGGGCCGAGGCCCTCTGGGGCACCGCCGCCGCGGCGCCGCCGGCCGAAGCGCCGGCCCCGCCGAAGCGGCGTCGTGCCGCCGCGGCCGCCGAGGCGGCGGTGGTAGAGGAAGCGCCCGCTGCTCCCAAGCGGCCGTCGCGGGCGAAGAAGGCGGAGGCAAAGCAGAAGGCGGAGGCAAAGCCGAAGGCAGAAGCAAAGCCCGAAGCGCGGGCCCGGCCGAAGCGGCGCCGTGCCGCCGCGGCCGCCGAGGCGGTGGCGGTAGAGGAAGCGCCCGCCGCCCCCAGGCGGCCGTCGCGGGCGAAGAAGGCGGAGGCAAAGCCGAGAGCGACGGCAAATCCTAAGGCGCCGGTGAAGCCGAAAGCGCCGGCGGCCGAGGCGGCGGTGGTAGAGGCAGCGCCCGCCGCTCCCAAGCGGCCGGCGCGGGCGAAGAAGGCGGAAGCCAAGCCGAAAGCGGGGGCGAAGCCGAAGGCGCCCGCCGCCAGGAAGGCGCCGGCTCCGACAGCGAAGCGCCCGAGGAAGAAGGCGGAGGAGAGCGAGGGCGGCGATGCCTAAGACACCGCACCCGCTGGAGGTGCTGCGGCGCCCCCTCATCACCGAGAAAGGGACGCGCCTGGTCACCGAGAACAAGTACCTGTTCGAGGTGCTGCCGCACGCCAACCGCCGCCAGATCAAGGAGGCGATTGAGACAGCGTTCAACGTCCGCGTGGTCAAGGTCAGCGTCATGAATATGAAGGGCAAGCCGATGCGCGCCCGCACCGGCGTCACGGCGCATAGGCCTGACTGGAAGAAGGCCGTGGTGACCCTGGCCGAGGGCGACAAGTTGGAGCTGTTTGAGGGCATATAGAGATGGGCGCAGCGAATATAGAGGAAGGCTTCAGCCTTCCAGGTCGGTGGAGGTCTAGAGGCCTCCGCAACACCGTGTCGGCGGAGACAGTGGTATGGGCATAAAGCAGTACAAACCGACGTCGCCCGGGCGCAGGGGCGCCAGCGGCCACAGCTTCGATGAGATCACGAAGAAGCGGCCCGAGAAGTCGCTGCTGGCGCCGCTGAAGAAGCGGTCGGGGCGGAACAACCAGGGCCGCATCACCGTGCGCCACCGCGGCGGGGGCGCCAAGCGCCGTCTGCGGGTCATCGACTTCAAGCGGGACAAGCTGGGCGTGCCCGGCAAGGTCGCCGCTATCGAGTACGACCCGAACCGGACGGCGCGGATCGCCCTCATCCACTACGCCGACGGCGAGAAACGGTACATCCTCTGGCCGCTGGGCCTGGAGGTGGGCGAGACGGTGATGGCCGGCCCCGGCGCGGAGATCAAGCCGGGGAACGCTCTGCCCCTCAACAGCGTCCCCTCCGGCACCATGGTCCACAACCTGGAGATGACCCTGGGCAAAGGTGGCCAGCTGGTGCGCAGCGCCGGCAGCGCCGCCCAGATCATGGCCCGCGAGGGGGACTACGTCACGGTACGCCTCCCCTCCGGCGAGGTGCGCCGGTTCCGGGGCGAGTGCTCGGCGACCATCGGCCAGGTAGGGAACGTGGAGCACAGCCAGATCAAGCTGGGCCGGGCCGGCCGCAAGCGGCACATGGGCCGGCGCCCCGAGGTGCGGGGCTCGGCCATGACGCCGCGCGACCACCCCCACGGTGGCGGCGAGGGCCGCTCGCCCATCGGGTTGCCCGGGCCCAAGACGCCGTGGGGCAAGCCCGCCCTGGGCCGGCGGACGCGGCGCCGCCAGGACAGCAACAAGTACATCGTGCGCCGCCGTTATCAGACTTAAGGAGGCATAAGGTCCGTTGTCACGGTCGACGAAGAAAGGGCCATACATAGACGAGAAGCTCGCCAAGCGGGTGCACGAGGTTATCCGCTCCGGGGAAAAGTCGGTGATCCGCACTTGGTCCCGGCCCTCCACCATCATGCCCGACATGGTGGGCCTGACCATCGCCGTGCACGACGGCCGCCGCCACGTGCCCATCTTTATCACCGAGAACATGGTGGGGCACAAGCTGGGCGAGTTCGCCCTGACGCGCACCTTCCGCGGCCACTCCGCCCGCTCGGCCCAGGTAACCCAGGTGCGGAGGAAGTAGCGGCGATGGAAGTAAAGGCTTACCTCCGCGACGCGCCGATCTCCAAGAAAAAGGCGACCCTCATCCTGGACGAGATCAGGGGCAAGCGCCTGGATGAGGCCATGGCCCTCCTCCGGTTCATGCCCACGCCCCACGCCCGGCAGGTTGCCAAGGCCGTGCGGGCCGCCGCCGCCAACGCGGAGAACAACTACAGCATGGACCCTCGCGACCTGCGCATCGTGGGCGCCTGGGTCGGCGACGGCCTCCGCTTCAAGCGCCTGAACCCGCGCGCCCGCGGCCGTGCCGACATCATCCAGCGCCGGCGCAGCAATATCACCATCGTCGTGGACGAGGAGGGGGAGAAGTAGCATGGGCCAGAAGGTACACCCTATCGGCTTTCGACTGGGCTACATCTACGACTGGCAGAGCAAGTGGTTCGCCGAGAAGCACTACACCGAGCTGCTCCACGGTGACCTCTCGATCCGCCGCACCATCACGGACATGCTGCCCGACGCCGCTATCTCCCGCATCGACGTGGAGCGAAACGCCAACCAGGTGACTGTGGCCATCCACACCGCCCGTCCGGGAATCGTCATCGGCCGGGGTGGCCAGCGCGTCGACGAGATCCGCGCGCGCCTGGAAGAGGTGACCGGCCAGAGGATCCGGGTGAACATCAACGAAATACGAATGCCCGAGCTGGAGGCGAGCCTGGTGGCCCGGGCGGTGGCCGAACAGATGGAGCGGCGCGTCGCCCACCGTCGGGCGATGAAGCAGGCGGTGGCCAGAACGATGCAGCGCGGCGCCCTCGGGATCAAGATCAGGGCGGGCGGCCGGCTGGGCGGATCGGAGATGTCGCGCAAGCACGTCGAGATGGAGGGGCGCGTGCCCCTCCACACGCTGCGCGCCCAGATCGATTACGGCACGGCCGAGGCCCGCACGACCCTGGGCCGCATAGGGATAAAGGTTTGGATCTACAAGGGCGACGCCATCCGAGAGAAGGAGCGTCCGCCCGCCGCCTCGCCCGAGGCGGAGGAGGAGGGCGGGCCGGCCGCGGCCACGGAAGCTGCCGCTGAAGAGGCGCCGGAGGCCGCGGCCGAGGAGGCGACCCCGGAGGCCGCCGTCGAAGAAGCGCCTGAGGCCCTGGCTGAAGAGGAGGCGCCGGAAGCCGCCGCTGAAGGGGCAACCGAGGCCGCCGTGGAGGAGGCTCCCGAGGCCGCCGTGGAGGAGGCTCCCGAGGCCGCCAAAGAGGAACAGCCCGCGGAGGCCGCTGCTGAGGGAGAGACGGCCGAGGCCGGGGAAGAGCAGGCGGAAGAGAAAGAGTAATCGTCTGTCATGCTTCAGCCCAAGCGAGTCAAATTCCGGAAGCAGCACCGCGGCCGCCGGACCGGCAAGGCCGGCAGCGGCAACAGCGTGGTCTTCGGCGACTATGGCCTGCAGGCCATGGGCACCTGCTGGCTGACCGCCCGCCAGATCGAGGCGGCGCGTCGTGCCGTCACCCGCTACGTCCGCCGCGGCGGCAAGCTCTGGATCCGCGTCTTCCCGGACAAGCCGATAACGAAGAAGCCGCTGGAGACGCGCCAGGGCGGCGGCAAGGGGCCCGTCGAGTTCTGGGTGGCGGTGGTGAAGCCGGGCCGCATCCTGTTCGAGATCGCGGGCGTGCGGGAGGACATAGCGAAAGAGGCGATGCGTCTCGCCTCCCACAAGCTGCCCATCCCGGCCCGGTTCGTGGAGCGAGAGGCCGCCTAGGAGGGCGTGGGAGCATGGCCAAGAAGCTGAAGACGAAGACGGAGGAGGTTCGCAAGCTGTCCGACCAGGACCTGACCAAGGAGCTGGAGGAATCGTACCGGCGGCTCTTCTCGCTGCGTTTCCAGAAGGAGACGCACCAGATCAAGAACCACCGCGAGCTGCCTAAGGTGCGCCGCCAGATCGCCCGGCTGAAGACTATGCAGCGGGAGCGTGAACTGGCCCGCACGCTTGCCGGGGAGGGCCGCTAGGATGGCCGTCCCCGTCAAGTTCGGCGGCCGCAAGACGCGCGAGGGCGTCGTCGTCAGCGACAAGATGGACAAGACCGTGGTCGTCGCCGTGGAGACGCACAAGCGGCACCGGCTGTACAGGAAGATCATCCGCCGCGTGACGCGCTACAAGGCGCACGACGAGGAGAACGCCTGCCACACCGGCGACCGCGTGCGCATCGTGGAGTCGCGGCCGCTGTCGCGGGACAAGCGCTGGCAGGTGGCGGAGGTGCTGGCCCGCTCCGAGCTCCCGGAGGTCCCCGTCGAAGAGGTCGACGTGGAGCTGGCGCCCGAAGAGCCCATCGCGGAGCCCGCCGCCGCGGAGGCGCCCGCGGAGGCGCCGGCCGAAGCTGAAGAGGTTGCCGAGGAAGCCACGTTCGAGGAGGTAGAGGCGGTAGAGGAAGCCGCGGCGGGAGAAGAGCCGGCGGTGGAGGCGGAACAGGAGCCTGCGGCAGCCGCCGTCGAGGAAGAGGCGCCGGTCGAGGCCGCGGCGGAGGAGCCGGAGGAAACCGAGACAGATGAAGAGCCGGAGGCTGAGGAGGAGGCTGAGACGTCGTGATCCAGTCCTACTCCCGGCTGAAGGTGGCGGACAACTCGGGGGCGCGGCAGCTCATGTGCATCCGCGTCCTCGGGGGGTCGAACCGTCGCTACGGCAGCGTCGGCGACATCATCGTCGCCTCGGTCAAGCAGGCGGTGCCCGCCAGCGCCGTCAAGAAGGGCGAGGTCGTCCGGGCGGTGATCGTGCGGGTGGCGAAGCCGTACCGGCGCCGGGACGGCTCCTACATCCGCTTCGACGAGAACGCCGCCGTGATCCTGTCCGACGCGTACAACCCGCGGGGCACCCGCATCTTCGGCCCCGTGGCCCGCGAGCTGCGGGAGCGCAACTTCATGAAGATCGTCTCGCTGGCGCCGGAGGTGGTGTAGGTTGGCGCAGAGGATCAAGCGGGACGACAACGTGCTGGTGATCAAGGGCAAGAGCCGGGGGAAGGCCGGCGCCGTGCGCCAGGTCATCCCCAAGGAGCAGAAGATCATCGTCACCGGCGTGAACATCGTCAAGCGCCACATGCGGCCGCAGTTCCAGCGGCCGGGCGGCATCATCGAGCGGGAGGCGCCGCTGCCGTGGGCCAACGTCAAGCTCCTCTGCCCGGCCTGCAACGCCGCCGTCCGCGTCGGGTTCCGCCGGTTGGATGACGACCGGAAGGTGCGCTATTGTAAAAAGTGCGACGCGAATCTGGACTAGGTGATCGATAATGCCTCCGCGTCTCAAGGAGCGATACCGGGAAGAAGTGGTGCCGGCCCTCATGAAGGAGTTCGGCTACAAGAACGTTATGCAGGTGCCGCGGCTGGAGAAGGTCACGGTCAACGTGGGCGTGGGCGAAGCGGTCGCCGACGCGAAGGCGCTGGACGCCGTCTCCGCCGACGTGTCCACGATCGTCGGACAGAAGCCGGTAATCACCCGCGCCAAGAAGTCGATCTCGAACTTCAAGCTGCGCGCGGGAATGCCCATCGGCGTGACGGTGACGGTGCGGGGAGACCGCATGTACGAGTTCATGGACCGCATGGTCAACGCCGCCCTCCCCCGCATCCGCGACTTCCAGGGCGTGTCGCCGTATTCATTTGACGGCCGGGGCAACTACAGCATGGGCATCCGGGAGCAGGTGATCTTCCCGGAGGTGGAGTATGACAAGATCGACAAGATCCGGGGGCTCCAGGTGAACATCATGACCACGGCCAAGAGCGACGAAGAAGGCAAGCGGCTCCTGGAGATGCTGGGTGTGCCGTTCGCCAAGCGATAGGAGCGAAGGCTTGACGCGTAAAGCGCTCTACATGAAGACGTTCCAGAAGAAGCCGAAGTACGGCGTGCGCCAGCGCAACCGGTGCCGGCTGTGCGGCCGGCCGCGGGCCTACATGCGCCTCTTCGCCCTCTGCCGTATCTGCTTCCGGGGCCTCGCCAACGAGGGGCAGCTCCCCGGCGTAAAGAAATCGAGCTGGTAGACGCCATGACGGATCCCATCGCCGACATGCTCACCCGGATCCGCAACGCCATCGTGGCGCGGCACGACTTTACCGACGCGCCGGCGTCGAAGCAGAAGGTCGCCCTGGCCGAGGTGTTGAAGCGGGAAGGGTTCATCTCCGGGTTCGAGCTCAAGGAGGACGACGGCAAGCGGAACATTCGCATCCACCTGGCCTACGGCGACAGGCGCGAGCCGGTCATCAGCGGCCTCCAGCGGATAAGCAAGCCGGGGCTGCGCGTCTACGTCCAGAAGGGCGAGGTGCCGCGGGTGTACGGCGGCCTGGGGGTCGCCATAATCTCGACGCCGCAGGGCGTGATGACGGGGCAGGAGGCGTGGCGGCTCAACCTGGGCGGCGAAGTGCTCTGCTACGTGTGGTGATGAGATGTCGCGTATAGGACAGCTGCCCATCCCGCTGCCCTCCAGTGTGCAGGTGCAGATCGAGGGCTCCCGCGTGAGCGTGAAAGGGCCGAAGGGGGAGCTCAGCCGGGATTTCGACCAGGACATCGTCGTTGAGATGGCGGACGGCCAGCTGCTGGTGAAGCGGCCCACGGACCAGCCGCGCCACCGCGCCCTCCACGGCCTCACCCGCAGCCTCCTGGCGAACATGGTGACCGGCGTGAGCGAGGGGTTCACCAAGGCGCTGGAGCTGCAGGGCGTGGGCTACCGGGCCCAGATGCAGGGACCGAACCTGGTCCTCGCCGTCGGCTACTCGAGGCCGGTGGAGGTGCCACCGCCGCCCGGCATCGAGTTCGAGGTGGACGGCACCTCGCGCGTGCTGATCAGGGGCATCGACCGCGAGCTGGTGGGCCAGGTGGCGGCCGACGTCCGCGCCGTGCGCCCGCCGGAGCCGTATAAGGGCAAGGGTATCCGCTACGCCGGCGAGTACGTCCGGCGGAAGGCGGGCAAGGCCGGGAAGGCCGTACACTAAAGCCGACGTTTGGTGACAGCAACGATGGTAGCGACGAAGACGGCACGGGCGGCAAGGGTCCGACGTCATATCCGCGTCCGGAAGAAGGTGCGCGGGACGGCGGAACGGCCCCGCTTCGCCGTGTTCCGGAGCCTGAAGCACGTCTACGCCCAGCTCATCGACGACGACAGCGGCCACACCATCGTCGCCGCCTCGGACCTGAAGAAGCCGGTCAAAGAGGCGAGCGGCGGCAAGAAGAAGAGCGAAGTTGCCGCCCTGGTGGGAGAGGCGATAGCCAAGAAGGCGGCGGAGAAGCGGATCAGCCGCGTGGTCTTCGACCGCGGCGGCTTCCGCTATCACGGCCGCATCAAGGCCCTGGCCGAAGCGGCGCGCAAGGCGGGGCTCGTATTTTGAGGAAGGTTGAGGATGTCTAACCCCCGCAAGCACCTGGCCCGGATCGAGAAGGTGGACCCCGCCCAGATAGATCTAAGCGAGAAGGTGGTTTACATCAACCGCGTGGCCAAGGTGATGAAGGGAGGCCGTCGCTTCCACTTCACCGCCGTCGTGGTGGTGGGCGACGGACTGGGGCACGTCGGAGCGGCCATGGGCAAGGCGACGGAGGTGCCGGAGGCGATCCGCAAGGCGTCCACCGCCGCCCGCAAGTACATCATCCGCGTGCCGATGGCGGGCTCCACCATCCCCCACCCCCTGGTGGTGCGCTTCGGCGCCTCCAGGGTCCTGCTCAAGCCCGCCCGGCCGGGAACTGGCATCATCGCCGGCGGCGGCGTGCGCGCCGTGCTGGAGATGGCGGGGGTGAAGGACGTGGTCGCCAAGTCGCTGGGGAGCCATAACCCGGTGAACGTGGTGAAGGCGACGATGCTGGGGCTATCGCAGCTCAAAGACATCGAACGCGCCAGCGCCGTCCGCCGGAAGGTCGCCGGCGGCGAGTAGAGCCGGACGATGGGCAAGCTTCGTATTACCTGGCGGAAGAGCGCCATCGGCTACGCGGGAGACCAGAAGCGCACGATCCGCGCCCTGGGCCTGAAGCGGCTGGGCCATACGGTGGAACATGGAGATAGCCGGCCAATACGTGGTATGATACACAAGGTTCGCCACCTGGTTGAGGTGGAGGAGCTCCCCCAAGAGTAATGCTTGCCCATCAACTTAAGCCTCCCCGGGGGGCGAAGCATCGCCGGAAGCGGGTAGGCCGCGGTAACGCCAGCGGCCGCGGCACCTATTCCGGACGGGGGCTCAAGGGGCAGAAGTCGCGCGCCGGCGCCAACCTCAAGCCGGGCTTCGAGGGAGGCCAGACGCGGCTGATCAAGCGCCTGCCCGAGCGCCGCGGCTTCACGAACATCTTCCGGGTTGAGTACAGCGAGGTGAACCTGGCCGACCTCAGCCGCTTTGAGGCCGGCACCGAGGTCACACTGGAACTGCTGAAGGAGCGCCGGATCATCAAGACCCTGCGCCGGCCGGTCAAGGTGCTGGCGACGGGCGAGCTGAAGGCGCCCCTTACTGTATACGCTCACAAGTTCTCGATGGCGGCCAGGCAGAAGATCGAGGCTGCTGGCGGCAAGGCCGTGGAGCTAGGTAGTGGCGACGGCGACTAGGGCCCAGCAGAGGCCCCAGCTCCTCCAGGCGGCGATCAACGCCCTGGCCCAGCCGGACATCCGCCAGAAGCTGTTCTTCGTCTTCCTCATGCTGGTCATTTTCCGGTTCGTCTCCAACCTGCCGGTCCCGGGAGTCGACCCGGCCAACGTGAGGTCCATCTTCGAGAGGAACACCGTCTTGGGCTTCATGAACATCTTCTCGGGCGGCGCTCTGCAGAACATGAGCGTGGCCGCCATGGGGGTCTACCCCTACATCACCTCGTCCATCGTGATGCAGCTGATGATCCCCATCGTGCCGGCCCTCAAGAGCCTGTCTGAAGAGGGCGAGCAGGGCCGGAAGCAAATCCAGGTCTACACCCACTGGATGACGGTGCCGATGGCCCTGGTCCAGGGGTATGGCCAGCTGATCCTCATCCAGAGCCTCGGCGGCATCTCTGGCATCGCGCTGACGGGGCCCAACGCCCTGCCGACGCTGTCGGCGATTGCGACCATGACGGCGGGGACAATGTTCCTGGTGTGGCTGGGCGAGCTCATCACCGAGCGGGGGATCGGGAACGGCATCTCCATCCTCATATTCGCCGGAATCGTGGCAGGTCTGCCCCAGTACGTGGGCGGGCGTCTCTACTCGGGCACCGGTGACGCCGTCACCAGCACGCTCTTCCTGGCGGCGTTCACGTTGGTCCTTGTCTACATCATCGTCTTCTTCAACGAGGCGCAGCGCCGCATCCCCGTCCAGTACTCGCGGAGCGTCTTCCGCAGCGGCCGCATGTACCGGCAGTCGGGCCAGACGCACATCCCCCTGCGGGTGAACTCCGCCGGTATGATCCCGCTGATCTTCGCCTACTCGATCGTCATCTTCCCTGCTTACGCGGGCAGCATCTTCGCCACCTCCGACAACTCGCTCATCCGCCACTCTGCGGAGTGGCTGCGCGACGTCTCCACGCCGAGCAACATGATCTACTGGGTCTTCCTGTTCATCACGGTGGTCATCTTCACCTTCTTCTACACGCTGGTGATCTTCCAGCAGCAGAACATGGCGGAGAACCTGCAGAGGCAGGGTGGCTTCATCCCCGGCATCCGGCCGGGCAAACCGACGGAGGAGTACATCAACCGGGTGATCCTGCGCATTACCTGGGCCGGTGCCCTTTTCCTGGGCTTTGTGGCCATCTCGCCGTTCGTGGCCTCGGCCATCAGCGGGGCAAATCTTAGTCTGAGGGGCCGCTCCACGGCCTTGGGCGTTACCAGCAGCGGTCTCATCATCGTAGTCGGCGTGGTGCTCGATACGTTGCGCCAGATCGAGGCGCAGCTGCTGATGCGCCAGTACGAGGGGTTTATCCGCTAAGAAGCGGATCATGTCAGGAACGGGGTGAGTGGGATGCTCAACTGGAAGACTGTGGTCGCTTTCGTCGTGGTGGTGACGGGTCTGGCTCTCGCCGCCGCCTGTAACGGTGGAGGGGGGACGCAGCAGGGAAGTCCCGCTCCCCAGGGCGAACAAGTAAGCGTGAAGCAGGACGACTTCGACTTCGAGCCCGACAGCTTGAGTGGTGATGCGGGCCAAGCGGTCACTGTCGAGCTTGAGAACGAGGGCTCGGTGGCCCACACATTCACTATCGACGAGCTGGACGTGGACGAGACGCTCCAGCCGGGCGACACGGCGAGCGTGACCTTCACGCTGGCCAACGGCGGCTCCTTCGCGTTCTACTGCCGGTTCCATCGCAGCCAGGGAATGGAGGGGACCCTGACCGTTTCCGGCGGGGGCGGCGGCACAACCCCAGCCGGTACGGAGACTCCGGGGGCCGGCGGCGGCGTTCCGGGTTACTAAGGAGCGTCAAGGCGGCCAGTTGTACGTCATCCTCCTTGGACTGCCGGGCGCCGGCAAAGGCACCCAGGCCGCTAACCTGGCCGAGACGACTGGCCTCTCGCACATTACAACCGGAGAGCTCTTCCGCGACCACATCTACCGGCGCGGCACTGAGCTGGGGCGGAAGGCGAAGCCCTACTACGAGGCCGGCAAGCTGGTCCCCGACGAGCTGACCATCGGCATGCTGCGGGAGCGGATCGCCGGGCCGGACTGCGCCCTGGGCTGCCTCTTCGACGGGTTCCCGCGGACGCTGGAGCAGGCGGAGGCCCTGGACGAGGCCCTGGCCGAACGCGGCGCCGCCGTCGACCGGGTGGTGTACATAAAGGTTGCGGAGGAGGAGCTCGTGCGGCGGCTGGCCGGTCGCTGGAACTGCCGCCAGTGCGGCGCGGTCTACCACGAGGCGAGCTCGCCGCCGCAGCGGCCGGGCGTTTGCGACCGCTGCGGCGGCGAGCTCTACCAGCGCGAGGACGACAAGCCGGAGGTGGTGCGCCAGCGCCTGGAGGTGAACCTCCGGGAGCTAGGCAAACTCCTCGACTACTACGAGGGGAGGGTGGTGGAGGTGGATGGACAGCAGGACATAGACGGTGTGGGAAGGGAGATACTGGCGGTCATCTCGCCCTCTTAAGGGGGGCGTCAGCACGAGAAGCTATGCCAATCGTCTTGAAATCGGAGGAAGAGATCGGCATCATGCGCGAGGCGGGGGGGATCGTCGCCCGCGTGCTCCAGATGCTGGTGGAGCGCCTGCGGCCGGGCACCGTGGAGAAGGAGCTGGACGAGATCGCCCGGCGGGAGTTCGCCCGGCAGGGCGTGGCGCCGACGTTCCTGGGCTATCACGGCTACCCGGCCACGGTGTGCGTCTCCGTGAACGACGAGATCGTCCACGGCATCCCCGGGGACCGGGTGATCCGGGACGGCGACGTGGTGAGCATCGACCTGGGCTGCACCTACCGCGGGTTCGTGGCGGACACGGCGGTGACCGTGGGCGTCGGCCGCGTGAGCCGGAAGGCGAAGCGGCTGATCAAGGTGACCGAGGAGTGCCTGTGGCGGGGGATCGCAGCGGCGCGTGAGGGGGCGCGGCTGGGCGCCATCGGCGCGGCGATCCAGGAGCGGGCGGAGTCGCAAGGGTACTCGGTGGTGCGGGAGTACGTGGGGCACGGCGTGGGCCGGGAGATGCACGAGGACCCGCAGGTGCCCAACTACGGGCTGCCGGACCAGGGCCCGGTCCTGCGCCGGGGCATGGTCCTGGCGATCGAGCCGATGGTCAACGTGGGGGACTGGAGGACGAAGCGGGACCCGGACAACTGGACGGTGAGGACGGTCGACGGCAGCCTCTCGGCGCACTTCGAGCATACGATTGCCGTGACCGACGGCGAGCCGCAGGTGTTAACCTTACCGTGAAAACCGCGTATACTATACCTTTTGGATAACCGAGGAGGTGGTGAACCGCCCGTAAGGGTTGCATGGCCAAGAAAGAGGCGATCGAAGTAGAGGGCACGGTGAAAGAGACGCTGCCCAACGCAATGTTCCGCGTGGAGCTGCCCAATGGACACCTGGTGCTGGCCCACGCGTCCGGGAAGATACGGATGCACTTCATCCGCATCCTCCCAGGAGACCGGGTCCTCGTCGAGCTTTCGCCGTACGACCTCACCCGCGGGCGGATCACCTATCGCTTTCGCTAGGATCTTGGGTTGTGAAGGTACAGGCATCGGTCAAGAAGCGCTGCGAGAAGTGCAAGATCGTGCGGCGCAAGGGCGTGGTCTACGTGATCTGCGTGAACCCGCGCCACAAGCAGAGGCAGGGATAAGATGGCACGTATCGCCGGCGTAGACATACCGAGGGACAAACGGGTCGAGGTCTCTCTTCGTTATATCTACGGGATCGGGTCCAGGCTGTCGCGGGCAATCTGCGAGCAGACGCAGGTGGACCCGGCGACCAAGGTGCGTGACCTGACCGACGACGAGATCGGCCGCATCCGTGAGTTCATCGACCGCAACTACACGGTGGAGGGCGAGCTCCGCAAGAGCGTCCGCCAGAACATCCAGCGCCTGATCGAGATCAACTGCTACCGCGGCATCCGCCACCGTCGCGGGCTCCCGGCGCACGGCCAGCGCACGCGGACCAACGCCCGGACGAAGCGGGGGCCTCGCAGGACGGTTGCGGGCAGGCGCCGCGCCATAGCCAAGAAGTAGCCACACTAGAGCGGGAGAAGCATGGCAGAGAAGAAAACGCGACCACGCCGTCGAGAGCGCAAGAACATACCAGTGGGCAGAGCGTACATCCAGTCCACCTTCAACAACACCGTGATCACCCTCACCGACGCCAACGGCAACGTTATCTCCTGGGCCAGCGGCGGCACTGTCGGGTTCAAGGGGTCGCGGAAGAGCACGCCCTACGCCGCGGGCGTGGCCGCGGAAACGGCGGCGCGGCGGGGCATCGAGCACGGGCTGCGCCAGGTCGAGGTGCTGATCAAGGGCCCGGGCAGCGGCCGGGAGGCGGCCATACGGTCGCTCCAGGCCGCGGGCCTCCAGGTCACGAGCATACGGGACGTGACGCCGATACCCCATAACGGGTGCAGGCCTCCCAAGAGGCGGCGGGTGTAATCTATGATACCTTCGCTTCTCGGTCAGGCTGCTTGATGGCGCGCAACACGGGGCCCGTTTGCAGGATCTGCCGCCGGCTGGGTGACAAGCTATACCTGAAGGGGGAGAAGTGCTTCACCCCCAAGTGCCCGTTCGAGCGAAGGCCCTACCCGCCCGGCCAGCGCTCGCTGCGCCGCCGAAAGGTGTCGGATCGGGGGCTTCAGCTCAGGGAGAAGCAGAAGGGGCGGGCCGTCTACGGCGTGCTGGAGCGGCAGTTCCAGCGGTACTACGCGGAAGCGGCGCGGCGCCACGGGATCACCGGTGATAACCTGCTCAAGGTTCTGGAGCTGCGGCTGGACAACGTGGTCTACCGCCTTGGCTTCGGGCAGTCGCGGGCGCAGGCGCGGCAGTTGGTTCGCGACGGCCACATCACCGTGAACGGGCGGAAGGCGTCGACGCCGTCCCACGTGCTGAAGGTGAACGACGGGGTCGGCTTGACGGAGAAGGGTCAGAAGACCCGCTTTTTCGAGTCGGTCCGGGAGGAGATCGGCGGCAAGGAAGTGCCTTCGTGGCTGAAGCTGGACCCTGCCAACATGACGGGGCAGGTGGTGGCAGAGCCGGTCCCGGAAGAGGTGGGCGCCAAGTTCAGTACGGCGACCATCGTTGAGTACTATTCACGCTGAGAGGGTGACAATGCTGGAGAAGCAGGAAGCATTAGGCGGTGGATGGGCGGTGGCCCAGCAAGAGCCGTCCGACGTCCCCGAGATCGAGGTGGAGGAGTCCGCCGAGAACTACGCTCGGGTGGTGGCTTCGCCGCTACCGCGCGGCTTCGGTACGACTGTCGGCAACTCGTTACGGCGGGTGCTGCTGAGCTCGCTGCCCGGCGCGGCCGTCACGTCCGTCCGCATCGACGGAGTGCTCCACGAATTCTCGACCATCCCCCACGTGAAGGAGGACACCATCGGTTTCCTCCTGAACGTGAAGGAGCTGCGTCTGCGGGCGCTCTCGGATCGGCCGGGGACCCTGGTGCTGGACGTGTCGGGCCGGGAGGGCGAGGTCACGGCCGCCGACATACAGGTGCCGGAGCACTACGAGATCGTGAACCCTGACCTGTACCTGGCGACCCTGGACTCGACCGAAGGCCGGCTCCAGGTCGAGTTTAACGTAGAGCTGGGTACGGGCTACGTGCCCGCCGGCCAGACGGACGGGCAGCCCATCGGGGTGATCCCGGTGGACGCCATCTTCAGCCCGGTGCGCCGTGTCAACTACCACGTGGAACACACCCGGGTCGGCCAGGCCACCAACTACGACCGGCTGGTGCTGGAGGTGTGGACGGACGGCACCGTCAGCGGCGTCGACGCCGTCAGTAAGAGCGCGGACATTCTTGTCGAGCAGCTGAAGCTGTTCAGCAGCATGGGCAGGCCCGCCCTGCCGGTGGTAGAGCGAGGTCTGGGGCAGGGGAAGGTCCTCACGCCGCAGGAGTTCGGCATGCCCATCGAGGATCTGAACCTGTCGATGCGGGCGTACAACTGCCTGCGCCGCAGCGGGCTCATGACCGTAGGCCAGGTGCTCGAGAAGAGTGAGGAGGAGCTGCTCGCCCTCCGCAACTTCGGCCGCAAGTCGTACGACGAGCTGCGGGCTCGCCTCGAGGAGCTGGCGCTGCTGCCCGCGGAGGCAGCGGAAGACGAAGAGGTGATGGAGGCGCTGCCGCTGGAGGAAGAGGAGTCGCCCATCCTCGGACGGCGCCGGGTAGAGGAAGAGGCGGCCGCCCCGGTGCCTGCGGTAGAGGAGGCGCCCGCCGCTGAGGAGGCGGCGGTGGCGGTCGAGCCCGAGGCGAAGGCCCCGCCGGCGAAGAAGGAGCGGAAGAAGAAGGCGAAGGCGGAACCGGAGGCTGAGGCCGCGGAGGAGCTACCGCTACCGGTGGACGTGGAAGAGGAGGCCCTGGCCGCCCGCCTGTCGCCGGAGGCGCTGCGGAAGCTCCTCAAGCTCAAGGGCGAAGAGGAGGGCAAGAAGTAGCCGTGGCCCATCGAGTCGCCGGCCGCAAGCTGGGGCGGGCCACCGACCACCGGCTGGCGCTGTTCCGCAACCTGGTGACGGACCTCCTCCGCTACGAGAAGATCATCACCACGGAGGCGAAGGCGAAGGAGGTCCGCGGCCTGGCGGAGAAGATGATCACCCTAGGCAAGAAGGGCGACCTCTCGGCCAGGCGGCGTGCGCTCGGCTACGTCTACGACAAGAAGGTCGTCGGCAAGCTCTTCGATGAGCTGGCCCCCCGCTACGCAGCCCGTCGCGGTGGCTACACGCGGGTCGTGAAGCTGGGGCCGCGCCAGGGCGACGCGGCGCGGATGGCCCAGCTAGAGCTGGTGGCGGAGAAAGCCTAGGGCGTGACCGGCAGCGGGGCTGGAGGCCCCGTCAGGCGGATCGCCGTCCTCCTGGAGTACGAGGGGACCCGGTACGCGGGTTCGCAGTACCAGAAAAACGCTGATACGGTACAGGCGGCCCTGGAAAGGGCCGTGAGCAGGTTAACAGGCGAATCGGTGCGGGTGGCCCTGGCCGGGCGGACGGACGCCGGTGTCCACGCCAAAGGCCAGGTGGTCTCCTTCCTCAGCGCGAGCACCCACACGTCGGACGTGTTGGCGCGGGGGCTGAACTTCCATCTCCCCGACGACATCGCGGTGCGGAAAGCGGCGGAGGCGCCCCTGCGCTTCGACGTCCGCCGCCAAGCCGTCAGCCGCTGGTACCGCTACACGGTCTGCCGGCGGGGGCCGCGGCCGGCGCTCCTCCGCCGCTACGCGTGGCACGTCGAGGAGCCCCTGGACGCGGGGGTCACGGCGGAGGCGGCCCGGGCCCTCGTCGGGGAGCACGACTTCGCCGCCTTTACCCGGCCTTCGCTGAAGGGGCGGAGCGGCACGGTGAGGCGCGTGCAGCGGGCGGAAGTGCTCCAGCGGGGCGACCTCCTGCTGTTCGACATCGAGGCCAACGCCTTCCTGCCGCACCAGGTGCGCCGGACGGTGGGAACGCTGGTGCGGGTGGGCAGAGGCCGGATGCCGGCTGAGGAGTTCGAGCGGCTGGTGACGGAGGCGCCGCCGGGGGCGGCCAGGTACGCGGCGCCGCCGCAGGGCCTGTGCCTCATGCGAGTCCGCTACGAGATCGAGCTGTTTGGAAATGAGACGCGTGAAGACGTACAATCTTAAGGGGAAAGAAATACAGAACGACTGGCTGGTCGTCGATGCCGGCGGCGAGACACTCGGCCGCCTGGCCACGCGTGTCGCCTCGCTTCTGATGGGGAAGCACAAGCCCAGCTACACGCCCCACCTGCCGATGGGTGACTACGTGGTGGTGACCAACGCCGCCCGGCTGCGGGTGACCGGCAAGAAGCTGGCCGACAAGGTGTACTATCGCCACAGCGGCTACACGGGCGGCCTCAAGCAGGTCACCCTGGGCGAGCTGATGAAGAAGAAGCCTGAACGCGCCATCCAGTACGCGGTGAAGCGAATGCTGCCCCAGAACCGCCTGGGTCGGGCGCTGTACCGCCGGCTGAAGGTGTACCCCGGGCCGGACCACCCCCACGAGGCGCAGGTCAGGGCCTCGCAGAAGGGGAAGGCCGCCGCCGGGCCAGCGGGGGAAGGGGAGTAGACGATGGTCGAAGAAGAGACCGCCGAGGTCGCGCTACCGCAGGGGGAGTACTTCACCGGGACCGGCCGTCGAAAGACGGCCATCGCCCGGGTGAGACTGTATCCCGGAAGCGGCAGCATCCACGTTAACGACCGGCCTTACCTCGAAGTGTTCCCCCGCATCGGCCATCGGGTAAAGGTGCAGAAGCCCCTGGCCCTGACCGAGACGGCGGACAGGTTCGACGTGTACGTGAAGGTGGAGGGCGGCGGCGTCAGCGCCTGGGCGGACGCCCTGGCCCACGGCATCGCCCGGGCGCTGGTGGACTTCGATCCGAACCTGAAGCCGACCCTGCGCAAGGCGGGCCTGGTGACGCGCGATCCGCGGGTCAAGGAGCGCAAGAAGTACGGGCTCAAGCGGGCCCGCAAGGCGCCGCAGTACACCAAGCGGTAGCTTTCCGCGATGCACCGTCTGCCCCTACCTGCCGGCAGAAAGGCGCGAAGCCTTCGCCCTGGCTCCACCTGATCCCGAAACGTATCTTCGTCCCACCCGCCCGCCCATCAGTCTCAGCAGAGAGGGCAGAGCCCTCTCTGCACTCTCCCCGTATGTCTCACGACGGCCCGGTTGACAGCGTCCGTTAGCGGTGATAAACGTTGTTCAACCGTTGTTGGTTTATCTGGTAGGGAGGTGCCCCATGAGCGACAGGCCTGTTCCAACTTTCGAGCAGCAGAAGAGCCGGCGCGGGCTCTTGGCCCTCGTCGGTGCCGGCGGCGCGGCCGTACTGGCCGCACTGGTGGGCCGGAGCGCCCGGACGGAAGCCGGCCACGATACCACGAACGTCTTCCACCTGGGCGAGGACAACACCGCCGTTCCCACGGCTCCTACCACCCGTACGGCCGGCATCGATAACGATGCCGCACTCACCGTGGACAACGCTGACGCGACCACGGCCTTCCGCGATGGCATTTACGGCTTCGGTTCAGGCGTGGACAGCGCGGGCTTCTTTGGACTGGCCGATACCTGGGGCGTTCTGGCTGTGAGCGCTACCGGCGACGGCATCGGCGTAGAGGGAGACAATACCAACGCCGGGGAACTTCCCGTGGGCGTCCTGGGCCTGGCCGTAGTGCCGATTACGAGCGCGCAAGCGGAGGACGCGCGGCAGAAGCTCAAGTCGCAGGCTCGGACGGATGCCCTTTCTCGGGCCAGGAAAGCGGCCCTGGCGGCCGCTGCGGCGGCGGGAACTGCCCAAGTCACCCCACAGGTGGTCGGGCCGAACGGCATTGGCGTCATCGGCAGCGGTGACGTCATCGGGGTAGTCGGCACGGCGGTGGGAGGTGTCGGCACCGTCGGTAGCATCACCACGGGGGATGGCATATGGGGTCTGCGGGAGTCAACTACAGGCGCCGGCGGCGGCGTCCAGGGCTTCTCCGGCGTCCCTGCTAGTGCCGCCCCCGCGCGGATCGGCGTTCGCGGCCGCGGCAAGGACGAGGGCGTGCGCGGGGAAGCGTCCGGTTCGTCCAACAAGGCCGCCGTGCGGGGCGTAGCTTTCTCCGGCGCCGTCTCCGTCCGCGCCGACGGCGGGCCGATGCTCCTCCCGAGGCTGACCACCGCGGAGCGCAAAGCCATCGCCTCGCCGATAAACGGGATGATCATCTACAACAAGACCGTCAACAAGGTGCAGGTGAAAACGCCGGCGGGCTGGATCAACCTGTAGGAGCCCTCACCCTTCCCTCTCCCTGGAGGGAGAGGGTGGCTAGCGGTCGGCCAGCCAGGCCTTGAGGTCGTCGATGATCGTCGTCGGCGTGGGGTCGACGCCGTTGAGGACGGCCAGGTAGTAGCTGACGTAGTCGCCGAAGAGGACAGCGGAGAGGATCTGGGCCAGGGCGCTGCGGCCGCTCGGCTTCACCTCGTCGAAGGGGACGCCGGCGTCTTTCAGGGCGCGCTGGGTGAACTCGTAGCGCAGGGCGACGCGGGCGTGAAGGCCATCCGAGCGCAGGAAGACGGCGAACGTGCGCTGCGCTATCTCCTCGGGCAGGCCGTAGCCGACGATGGCGTTGTGGTCGGCCTCCGGAAGCTCCTCGTAGAAGCACCAGACCTTGCTGGACTCGTTGAGCTGGGTCTTCCAGCGGTGGGCGGCCTCGGTGAGGATGCCCGCCCCGTAGATAACCGGTAGCCTCCCGTGCAGCTTCCGCGTAAGCTGCTTCGCCGGGTTGCGGTCGGCGGGGACGGCGGCGTCGATCCGCTTCCGGTCGTCCTCTATGACGGCCAGCGCCTCGTCCACGTCGCGGCCGACGTCGCGCATGAGGCCCGCTTTCTCGGCGACGGCGAGAAGGGGCATCAGGCTGTAGCCGAGGGCGGCCCGCGGCTCCGACCTGTATTCGAAGACGAAGGCGGGGACGCCGTTGGCGCGGGCGGTGGCCAGGAGGCGGCCGCCGGTGGTGATAACGAGCTTCTTCGCCCCCGTGCGCAGGCTCTCCTCGAAGGCCGAAAGGGTCTCCTCCGTGTTGCCGCTGTAGCTGGAGGCGACGAGCAGGGTGCGGTCGTCCACGTACGGGGGGAGGCCGTACTGGCGGTGGTTGAAGACGGGGACGCGGCTCTCCAGCGCCAGCAAGGAGCGCAGGAAGTCGCCGGCGATGGCGGAGCCGCCCATGCCCAGTACGACCACCTTGTCGACGTCGCGGTAGGAGGGCGGCAGGTCCAGGGCCTGCGCCTCCTGCCAGGCGGCGCGACACTGGCGGGGCAGGTCGCGGACGGAGGCGAGCATGCCGCCGGGGTCGAGCTTCGCCTGGGCGGCGTCGTCGTCGAGGATGTCCGTCATCCCCTACGCTCCCACGAGCTCGCGGCAGGCGCGGAGGACCTTCGGCACCAGGTCCTCGCGGGGCACCTCGCAGTAGATGCGGAGAAGGGGCTCTGTGCCGGAGAAGCGGATCAGGGCCCAGCCGCCGTCAAGGAGGAACCGGTAGCCGTCCGTGGTGTCCTTACCCGTCACCTTGAGGCCGGCGATCTTCGTGGGCTGGAGCTTCTCGGCCCGCTCCATCAGGCGCGGCTTCGCCTCGTCTGTCAGGACGATGTCGATGCGGTCGTAGTAGTGGGGGCCGACGGTGTGGTACAACTCTTCGAGGAGCTGTGACGGCCTGGCGCGGCGGCGGGCCATGAAGTCGAGGAAGTAGAGGGCGGAGAGGATGCCGTCGCGCTCGGGCAGGTGGCCGCGGAAAGCGTAGCCGCCGCTCTCCTCGCCGGCGACGATAGCATCTGTCTCCATCATCTTCGGGCCCAGGTACTTGAACCCCACGCCCGTCTCGTGCACGGGCAGGCCGTACAGCTCGCCCAGGCGGAGCACCATGCCGGTGGTGGTGACCGACTTGACGATGGGCCCGCGCAGGCCGCGCTCAGCCAGCAGGTAGTGGGTCAGGAGGGCGAAGGTCTGGAGCTGGTTGACGAAGCGGCCGTTCTCGTCCATGACGCCGAGGCGGTCGCCGTCGCCGTCGGTGGCGACGCCGACGTCGGCCTTGTGGCGGCGCAGGGCCTGGACCAGCGGCCCCAGGTTGCGGGCGATGGGCTCCGGGTTGTGCATCCCCGGGAACTGGGGATTGCGGGCGCTGCGGATCTCCCACACTTTGGTCTTCCCGCCCGACAGCAGGCTGCGGATGTAGCCGGCCGCGGCCCCGTGCATGGAGTCGACGACGACGCCGAGGCCGGCGTCCCGCAGGGACGGCAGGTCCAGCAGCTTAGCGATGTGCTCTCGGTACGCCGGGCGGGGGTCGAAGGCGCGGACGAGGCCGCGGCTCGTCGCCTCGTGCAGCGGGAGGCGGCGGGCGCCGGAGGCGAGCGCCTCCGGGATGCGGGCCTCGATCTGCGCCAGGACTTCGGGCGGGGCGCTGCCGGCGTACTCCGGGCGCACCTTGAACCCCAGCCACTGCCGCGGGTTGTGGCTGGCGGTGATGATTACGGCCCCGCCGGCCTGGTGCTGGAGGATCGAGAAAGCGACCACGGGCGTGGGGGTGGGCCGGTCGGAGAGGTAGACGCGGACGCCGTTGCCGGCGATGACCTCGGCGGCGGCGGCGGCGAAGTCCTCGGCGGCGAAACGGGTGTCGTACCCCACCACGAGGCCGCGCCCGGCGAAGCCGGCGTCCTTAAGGTAGGAGACGAAGCTCTGGGCGCAGGCGCGGACGTTGTCGAAGGTGTAGTCGTCGCCGATGATGCCCCGCCAGCCGTCGGTACCAAAGCGAATGGTTGGTTCAGACATGGCGATGGTGACGGTAGAGCGAGGGCGGGCAGGCGCGCCAGCCGTCGGTACCGAAGCGGATGGGGGAGGTCATACGAGGGCCAGCTTCTGCACCTCCCTCTCCGCCTCGGAGAGGTCCTTCATTGTGTCGATGGCCTTCCAGTAGGAGCGGCTCTTGAAGCCGAAGAGTTTACCTTCGTCCGCGAGCCGGGGGAACAGCTCCGTCTCGTGGTCGCCGACGTCCGGCAGACGCTGGAAGAACTCGCGGCCCAGCACGTAGACGCCGGCGCTTAGCCAGTGAGGCAAGAGCGGCTTCTCCCGGAAGCCGGTGATGCGCCGGCCCCGCTGCTGGGCGATGCCATAAGGGCTGCGGAGCTGCACAAGCAGGAGGGTGGCCGCCGCTTCGGTGCGCTTGTGCTGGCTGATCATCGGCGCCAGGGGCTGGGTGTTCAGGTTGTCGCCGTTGGCGGCGATGATGATCTCTTCCGAGGGCGGCACCTGGCGGTGGGCCTGCTTGAGGGCGCCCCCGCGGCCCAGGGGGGTCTCCTCCACGGAGTAGCGGACGCGGACTCCCCAGCGGGAGCCGTCGTCGAAGTACTCCTGGATGACGTGGTGCAGGTAGCCGCAGGCGATGACGATGTCGGTGACGCTGTTCTGGCGGAGCCACTCCACCTGGTACTCCAGGATGGGCTTCTCGCAGACGGGGATCATGGGCTTGGGCCGGTTCGCGGTGAGGGGGCGGAGGCGCTCCCCTTCTCCCCCGGCGATGATGAGTGCGTACATCAGGTCACCTTTAGCGTTAAGGATACCCGCTCATCCTGGGCTTGTCGAAGCCTGCCTGCTGGCAGGCAGGGATGAGCGGGGGCAAGGTGGCCTCGGGCGCCCGGGCTATGCCGTCTGCGGCTCTTCCAGGGGAAGACCGGCGTCGCGGCGGAGGGCCTCGGCCTTATCGATTCGCTCCCAGGGGGCGTCGATGTCGCTGCGGCCGAAGTGCCCGTAGGCATGGAAACGCCCAGCGGCTGCGGGTGACCGATGGCGTACGACAGCTCTACCTCGCAGCGGTGGGCCAGGCCGGCGGCGACGATGTTCTTGGCCACCCAGCGGGCGGCGTAGGAGGCCGAGCGGTCGACCTTCGAGGGGTCCTTGCCCGAGTAGGACCCGCCGCCGTGGCGGGCGACGGCGCCGTAAGTGTCGACGATGTTCTTGCGGCCGGAGAGGCCCGAGTCGCCCGCGGGTCCGCCCAGGACGAAGGAGCCGCTACGGTTAACGTGGGTATTCTTTTCGGTCTCGGCGTCCATCCAGTCGCCCAGGACGGGGCGGACGACGTGCTCGGTGACGTCGTCCCAGAGCTGCTTGGTGCTGACGTCGGGGTCGTGCTGGGCGGCGATGACGACGGCGTGGACCCGCTTGGGGACGCCGTAGGAGTACTCCACCGTAACCTGGGACTTGCCGTCGGGCCGTAGGTAGGGGAGGACCTTCTTCTTGCGCACCTCGGCAAGCCGCAGGCAGAGGTGGTGGGCCAGGTTGATGGACAGCGGCATCAGCTCCGGCTTCGTCTCGTTGCAGGCGAAGCCGATCATGATGCCCTGGTCGCCGGCGCCTTCGTCGGCGCCGACGGCGGCGGCGATCTCCGTCGACTGCTCCTTGATGGAGACGATCACCCCGCAGCTGTCGGCATCGAAGCCGTACTCCGGCCTCGTGTAGCCGACATCGCGGATGACCTGGCGGGCGATGCCGGTGTAGTTGACGTGGTGGGTGGTGGAGATCTCTCCCAGGATGACGACAAGGCCGGTCGTCGTGGTGACCTCGCAGGCGACGTGGGCGTCAGGGTCGTGGGCGAGGATGTCGTCGAGGATGGCGTCGGCTATCTGGTCGCACACCTTGTCGGGGTGGCCTTCGGTGACGGACTCCGAGGTCATGAGGAGCCTGGGGGAGCTCATAAACGTCATCGTCATTGCGAATCGTCCTCCTTTGACTTGAAGTAGGGAGTGAGATGTATGAGGTAGGAGGTCATCTCCTCCTTCCTACCTCCTGCTACGTTCCTTCTTCCCATGAAGACAGGTACTTCTTCTGCTCTTCTGTCAACTCGTCGATTACGATGCCCATGGACGCCAGCTTGAGGCGCGCCACCTCGTGGTCGATCTCCTGCGGCACCGGGTGAACGTCCACGGGCAAGCGCCGGGGGCGGGTGGCCAGGTACTCGACGCAGAGGGCCTGGTTGGCGAAGCTCATGTCCATGACGCTGGCGGGGTGGCCTTCGGCGGCGGCCAGGTTGATGAGGCGGCCCTCGGCCAGCAGGTAGAGGCGCCGCCCGTCCATCAGCCGGTACTCCTCCACGGAGGGGCGGATCTGGCGCTTGGTCTCGCTCATCGTCTCCAGGGCCTTCAGGTTCAGCTCCACGTTGAAGTGGCCGGAGTTGGCGAGGATGGCGCCGTCCTTCATCACCTCGAAGTGGCCGCGGTCGATGGCGTTGACGTCGCCGGTGAGGGTGATGAAGATGTCGCCTAGGGTCGCCGCTTCGGCCATGGACATGACCTGGTAGCCGTCCATGGCCGCCTCCAGCGCCCGCAACGGCTCCACCTCCGTCACCACCACCTTGGCCCCGAGCCCGCGCGCCCGCATGGCGACGCCGCGGCCGCACCAGCCGTAGCCGGCCACCACCACGGTCTTCCCCGCCCAGAGCACGTTTGTAGCGCGGGTGATGCCGTCGATGGTGCTCTGGCCGGTGCCGTAGCGGTTGTCGAAAAGGTGCTTGGTATCGGCCTCGTTGACGGCGACGATGGGGTAGCCCAAGGCGCCGTCCCGGGCCATGGAGCGGAGGCGGATGACCCCGGTGGTCGTCTCCTCCGTACCGCCCATGACGCCCTCCAGGAGGTCGCGCTGCTCCTTGTGCAGGGTGGCGACAAGGTCGGCGCCGTCGTCCAGGGTGACCTGGGGGCGCTGAGCCAGGGCACCGTGGATGTGGCGGTAGTACGTCTCGTCGTCCTCGCCGCGGACGGCGAAGACGGGGATGCCGTAGACGGCGACCAGGGCGGCGGCGGCGGCGTCCTGGGTGGAGAGGGGGTTGCTGGCGCAGAGGGCCAGCTGAGCGCCGCCGTCGCGGAGGGCGAGGGCCAGGTTGGCCGTCTCCGTGGTGACGTGGAGGCAGCCGGAAACGCGTAGCCCGGCCAGCGGCTTCACCTTGGCGAACCGCTCGCGGATAAGGCGGATGACGGGCATCTCGCGGGCCGCCCACTCGATGCGCTTCACGCCTTCCTCGGCGAGGCCCAGGTCCTTTACGTCGTAGTCGATGGCGGGCTTGACCATCACTTCTCCTTGCTTAGACGTTTGCCGGCGTCCAGCTCTGCCTCGATCTCCTGGGCTTTGCGGAGCACCTTGTCCCACTGGGGCGTCGGATCTTCGCGACGGGGCATCAAGGGCAACCAGGGCTCCTCCTCCACCTTGAAAAGCTCGAAGAGCCGCCGCAGCTCCGGCACTGGGTCCGGGTGGTCGTCCACGCGCAGGTCGACCAGGGGGTACTCCTCCCGGTAGACGACGTGCAGGCCCGCCGACTGGCGGCCGCGGCGGTCGCCGCCGGCGGTCTGGCCGGCCTCAAGGGCCCGCAGTAGCCGCTCCGGCAGTTCCTGGAGGGAGCTGGCGTCGAAGGCGGCGGCCATGGCCTCCAGCACCGCTTCGCCGGCCAATATGTTGCCCAAGCAGACGTAGCCTTCTCCCAAAAGATGGCCAGCCCAGGCGATGCACTTGGCGCCGGTGTGGGCGGCCACCCGGCCCTGGGCGTCCACAATGGCCAGCTGACGTAACTCATATCCCGCATCGCTCTCGATTGCCCGCTGCAGGGCTTCGCCTGCGGGAAAGCCTCTCTCCAGGAGGCTCAGACCGTCGATGCCCAGGTAGGGGTTAACGAAGGACTGGCTGGCGATAGCCCCTGCGCCCGCCTTGCAGTAGGGGACTGCGGCGCCGGCGGCCAGGGCTTTGCTGGAAGCGGCCACGCCCAGCATCCCGGTCTTGGGGCAGCGGGCGGCGATGGAGAAGGTCACGGGTCCACCTCCGGCGGCCCGCCGAAGACACTGCTCGGCAGGCCGAACAGGTTGCGGTCCTTCATCACCTGCCCGGTTGGGGCCTTGTACCGGAGGAAGCGCCGCAGTTCCGATTCGTTCACCTCTATATTTTTCTCGCGCAGCAGCTGCGCCAACCGACGGCGGCCATAGTCAGGGTACCGCCGCCGCAGGCGAGCAATTTCCTTAGCGACCCGTTCATCGATAGTACGGAAGCGGCGACGCCGGGTCGTCATCGCGCCACCTCCCGGCCGTGGCTGCGCCGGCGGGCCAGGGCCCGCCGCAGGAAGGCCAGGGCGCCGATGGGGTCCTTTCTCATGGCGGGCGTCTCGTAGAGCGTGCAGCGCGTCTCGTAGCCCAGCTTCTCGTAGACGCGAACGGCTGGCGTGTTGGTCGCCTCGACGGTGAGGAGGACGTCCGAGCAGCCGCGCAGGAGGTGCGCGGTGACGGCGCTGGTGACGACGGTGGCCAGGCCCTGCCCCCGGTAGCGCGGGTGGGTGAAGACGTTGCCCAGGACGGCGATCCCCTGCGAGGGGGACACGACGTGCGTGCCGGCGATGGAGACAAGACGACCGTCCACGATGACGCCGTAGTATACACCCTCGGCGATGTTGCGAGAAGCGTAGCTGGACGGGCCGCCCTCGCTGGAGTAGAGGCGGTTGATGCGGCCAATGTCCCTGCCCGCCAGTCGCGTCACGGCGACCTCGCCGCCCCGAAGGGTGTCCAGCGGCTGGAACGTCTCGGCGGTGACCGCCATCCGCAGCATGAGCGACTGCCGCGACAGGATGAAGTGCCGCCTCACCGCGGGCAGGTGCTCCTGCTTGAACGTGGCGAAGCTGAAGCGGGCACCGGGGTGCAGGGCCAGGATGGCGTCGACGGCCTCCGGGTCGCCCAGGGTGACCATGGCGTTCCCCAGGCCGCCGGTGGTCTGGAGGACGAGCCCCCGGCCGCGGTCGCTGCCCGCTGCGGGGCCGTCGGGGCGGGCCAGCCACCAGCGGGTGCGCGGGAGAAGCTCGGGGCCCAGGTGGGCTAGGGCGTAAGCGGCGTAGGCGCGGTCGGCCTCGAGGAGGGGACGCACCGACTGCGGGTCGGCGACCTCCTCCACCGTGTACGTGGCGCGCGCGGGGCGCCGGGCCCGGGGTATCGCCGTATCGACCATCAGGCGGGTCTCACTTCCGCTTCGACGTACTTGCCGATGATGGGGGCCAGCGTCTGCTTCGTCCGCTCGGGGACGAGGTCCCAGGGCGTGATCAGGGCGTCCTTGAGGGCGTCCGGGCAGGGGCACTCCCGCGCCGCCGGCAGCTTCTGGAGGGCGAGCCGGAGGACGCGCTGGGAGACGGCCACGTTCTTCTGGAGATTGGCGACGATTATCTCCGCCGAGACGTCGTCGTGCACGGGGTGCCAGACGTCGTAGTCGGTGGCGCAGGCGAGGATGGCGTAGCACATCTCGGCCTCGCGGGCCAGCTTCGCCTCGGGCAGGGCAGTCATGCCGATGACGTCGGCACCCCAACTGCGGTAGAGCTTCGACTCAGCGCGGGTCGAGAAGGTGGGCCCTTCGATGACGACGTAGGTGCCGTCCGGGTGGACGGCTGCCTCAGCGGCCCGCGCCGCGCCGGTCAGCACCTCGCGCAGGACGGGGCAGAAGGGGTCGGCGAAGGCGATGTGGGCGACCAGCCCCTCGCCGAAGAAGGTGGACGGACGCCCGCCGCGCGTCCGGTCGATGAGCTGGTCGGGCACGACCAGGTTGAGGGGTGCGATCTCCTGCCGCAGGGAGCCCACGGCGCTGACGCCGATGACCAGCTCGACGCCCAGTAGCTTGAGGGCGTAGATGTTGGCCCGCGCCGGCAGCTCCGAGGGCAGGATACGGTGCCCGACGCCGTGGCGGGGCAGGAAGGCGACTCTCTCCCCCTCCAGCGTTCCCAGGACGACGGCGTCCGAGGGCTCGCCGAAGGGCGTGTCGAGTCGCACCTCATCCACGTCCCTGAGGCCCTCCATCCGGTAGAAGCCGCTGCCGCCTATCACGGCGACGCGGGCGCGGGGCTCAGCCACGGGCGGCCACCCCGGCTCGGGAGGCGCGGGCAAGCGAATCTAGGTATGGCTCGGCGGCTACGCCGTTCTCCGTAACGATGGCGGTTACGCACCGGTGAGGGGTGACGTCGAAGGCGGGGTTCGCCACTTCGACGCCATCGGGGGCGACCGACCGGCCCGCGAAGGCTGTCACCTCGCCGGCGGGCCGCTCCTCGATGGGGATGTCCTCCCCGGAGACGGTCGAGAGGTCGATGGTGCTGGTGGGGGCGGCGACGTAGAAGCGGACGCCGTTCTCCCTGGCCAGGACGGCCAGCGGGTAGGTGCCGACCTTGTTCGCCACGTCCCCGTTCGCCGCTATGCGGTCGGCGCCGACGATGACCGCCGTTATCTGCCCGCGGCGCATCAGGAGGCCGGCGGCGCCGTCGGCGATGAGGGTGGCGGGGATGCCGTCGCGCGCCAGCTCCCACATGGTGAGGCGCGATCCCTGGAGGAGGGGACGGGTCTCGGTGACGTAGACGCGGGAGAGCTTGCCGTCCGCCCAGGCGGTGCGGATTACGCCTAGGGCCGTGCCGATGCCGCCCGCGGCCAGCGAGCCGGTGTTGCAGTGGGTGAGCACGGCCGAGCCCGGTGTCAGGAGGCCGGCGCCGTAGCGGCCGATGCGCTCGCTGGCCGCGGCGTCCTCCCGGTGCAGGCGCTGCGCCGCCGCTAGGAGCCGCTCCTGCGCCTCCTGCGGCGTCGCAGCGCCTTGGGCGGCGGCGAGAACCTGCTCCAGGGCCCAGCGGAGGTTCACCGCGGTGGGCCGGGTCGCGGCGAGCTCCTCGGCGGCGGTACGGAGCAGTGGGAGCAATTCGTCAACGGAACCGGCGTTCGCAGCGCGGGCGGCCAGCACAAGGCCGTAGGCGGCGGCGATGCCGATAAGGGGGGCCCCGCGAACGCGCAGCTTCCTTATCGCCGTCGCTACGTCACGGTAGTCATCGACGTCGAGGTAGGCCTCTTCCTGCGGCAGGCGGGTCTGGTCCAGGAGACGGAGGCTCCCGTTATTCCAGGCTACGGGTTCGATAGTCGGCTTCATGGGATAGAAAAAACTTCTCCGGTGGCAGAGAAGTTTGCAGGAATGGGCCACTCTCATCTTTCCCCCGCCTGGGGCGAGGGTCGGAATTGGCACCGCTGTCCCAGGTCAGGGACCGGTTGCCGGGCTTCGGCGGGCCGTTCCCTCCACCACTCTGGATAAGAGTGTTCTCCCTATTCGGTTTCCGCCTTGATGGTATCCGCGCGCGCCGCTGCTGTCAACTGGTGTGTAGGGTCGCAGGAAGAGTGTCCTAGTTACGTCGCAGCAAGAATGTCCTGTTGTGGC
>JACOUE010000053.1 GCA_016178045.1 Chloroflexota bacterium | reverse complement strand
TCGAGGGCGCCGCCGGGCAGGCGCCGGGTGACGAAGACGCGGGGCCGCGACATCAGCGGCTAGCGGGCGGCGGGACGGCGCTGGTCGGGCTCGCGGCCGCTGAGGAAGCGCGGCTTGTACGCGGGCTCCTCGCCCCGCGCCTGGCCGTGGTGCATGCGGTCGTGGCGGTAGTAGGAGCGGAGCCACTGGAGGACGTTGAGGGTGCCGAAGAGGGAGCTGGTGGCGGTGCGGTCGTAGGCGGCGGGGCTGAGGGTCTCCATGAGGGCGAGGGTCTTCTCGCGCTGGCGGCGCATCTCCGCAATAAGCTCGGCCACCGTGTGCCGGCTGGCCCGCTCCAGGGGAATGGCGACGGGCTCGCCGCCGACGCCGTCGAGCCCGGGGTTGTCCTCGACGAGGGCCCGCTCGACCCAGGCGCGGTAGGCGGACTCCATCTCGCAGAGGTGGGCCATCTGCTCCTTGCTGTTCCACTCCCCGGGTTTGGGCGGGGTGGAGGCGTCCTTGTCGGAAAACGACTCGAAGAGAGAGAGGAGCTTCGCCCGCTCGTGGGCCATCTTCTCTTTGAGCTCACGGATGGCGGACTCGTCGGCCAAGGCGTCCTCCTTCCGGTAGCATGATAGCGGTTCGCCTTCGCCTGTCAATGGAGCTATGCTAGAATATAGTTTGCCGGTTATCGAGTTCGTTCTCGCGGCAAGACAGCAAGAAACGCTTTGGGAGGCGAGAGTTTTGGCGGTCAAGAACCCACAGGAGCCCTTCACGCGGATCGACGTGAAGGAGGCCCAGGAGATGATGGCCCGCGACGACATTGCCGTCATCGACGTGCGCGAGCCGCACGAGTACAACGCCGGTCACGTCCCGGGGGCGAAGCTGATCCCGGTGGGAACAGTGTACGCCCGGCGGGAGGAGCTGCCGCGAGACAGGGACGTTATCTTCCTGTGCGCGGTCGGTCAGCGCAGCGCGCTGGCCTGCGAGATGGCGGCGGCGGCCGGGCTGACGCGGCTCTTCAACCTGGAGGGCGGCACCGACGCCTGGATCAAGGCCGGGCTGCCGGTCGACAAGTAGCGCCCAGCGCCGGGTGAGCGCGGGATGAAGGCCGCATTCGCCATCGTCAGCGACAGCGGCCACAACCTTCCCCCTGACCTCCGCCGCCGTCTGACGTTCGAGGAGGTGCCCTTCACCATCAACTTCGGGGTGGACGGCAGCGTGGACGACGGCGTGCTGGAGCTGGAGGAGTTCGCGACGCTGCTCGACCGCTACGAGAAGGGGATGGGCTACCCTACCACCTCCGCCCCGCCGCCGGCCCGCTACGTCGAGGCGTTCGAGCGGTGCCTGGCGAAGGGCCAGCGCAACATCCTGGCCATCACCATGTCGTCGCGGCTGAGCCTCTCGTTCGACTCGGCCGTGCAGGCGGCGCATATAGTAAAGGAAAGGCACCCCAGGGCGGCAATCGAGGTGGCGGACTCGCGGGCCGGAGGCATCGGCGAGGGGTTCCTGGTGCTGGAGGCCGGCGAGGCGCAGAAGAAGGGGCTGAAGCTGGAGCAGGCGAAGGCGCTAATGGAGGAGGCGCGCGGCCGCCTCCGCTTCCTCGCCACCTTCGAGACGACTAAGTACCTGGTGAAGAGCGGTCGCGCCCGCTCTATCCAGCACCTGTTGGTCTCGGCCTTGAAGATACGGCCGTTGGTCTCCCTGCGGGACGGGGCGATCACCCTGTTCGGGCGGGTGCGCGGCCAGATGGAGAAGGCCATCGACCGCATAGTGGACGAGGTGGCGGGGGTGCGGCGGATGGGTCGGATCGCGGTGGCGGAGGGGATAGCGCCGGACCTGCGCGACTGCCTGCTGGAGAAGCTGCTGGCGCGGCTACCCGTCCGGCGGGAGCAGGTAATGCTCTCCCGCATCAGCCCGGTGATCATGGTCCACACGGGGAAGCGCTGCGTGGGCGTCTTCTGGGAGGAGTTGGGCTAGTCGTGGCCAAGGTGCTGCTGTTCGATATCGACAATACGCTGCTCTGGTCGGGCGGGGCCGGCGGCAAGGCGATGCGGCAGGCGTTCAACGAGCTGTTCGGCATCGACGACGGCTTCGCCCGGGTGGAGTTCAGCGGTCGCACGGACACGGCGATCGTCCGCGAGGCCTTCCGCCTCCACGGCATCGACGGCGACCACCACGAGCTGCTGGTCCGCTTCAGCGGGCGCTACCACCAGCTTCTGCCCGAGTCGCTACGGACGACGAAGGGCCGCCTGATGCCCGGCATCCCGGACCTGCTGGCGGCCCTCCAGCGCCGGGACGACGTGACCCTGGGCATCGCCACGGGCAACTTCCGCCGGGGGGCGCAGCTCAAGCTCCGCCACTACGGCCTCGACGGCTACTTCGGCGACGGCGGCTTCGGCGACGACCACGAGGACCGGGACGTCCTGGTCCGGATGGCCATCGAGAGGGTGGCGGGCGGCGCTGACCGCGCCGAAGTCATGGTGATAGGGGACACGCCCCTGGACGTGGCCTCCGCCAGGGCCAACGAAGCGCAGCCCGTGGCCGTTGCGACCGGGAAACACGGGGTGGAGGAGCTGGAGGCAGCGGGCGCGGACATCGTCTTCCCAGACTTCTCCGACTGGTCCTCGGCGGTAGCTACCCTTCTCCGCTAGCCGTCGCCCCGCCCCGGTAGAAGCCTTCGATCGCCTGGTTCACGGCGGGGATGGACGCCGTGCCGTCCTCGAGCAGGCGGGCCAGGAAGGCTTCCCGCGATGCCAGCGCCGGCTCGAGACCGGCGGGCGCCAGGCCGGCCCAGCGGGCGAAGGCGTCGCTGTCTTCGGGCGACTCGAACAGGCTGAATGAGTCCGCATTGCGGTCCCAGCGGCAGAGCGAGCGGACGCGGAAGCCGTCTGCGCCCTCGGGCTGTAGGAAGGCCAGCTCCTCTACCCGGCGGACCGTCGAGCCGTGGTAGCCGATGTAGAGCGGGACGATAAACGTCAGCCTGGCGACCTGCTCCC
>JACOUE010000052.1 GCA_016178045.1 Chloroflexota bacterium | reverse complement strand
GGCCATCACCGGCAGGCCGCGGAAGACGTCCGGGCACCAGTCCTCGCCCAGGGCCAGGACCTTCGCCGGGCCATCGGGAATCTGCGCCAGCTCGCGGAACGCCCGCGCGTCCTCCTCGGACAGCTCGGTCTCCCGGTAGTTGTAGTCGAACTTCTCCCGGTTGCGCTGGATCGACTCGAGCCACTGGGGATAGGGTTTCCCGGAGGCGAAGCGCTCGGCGGTGACGACGCTCTCCTGCTGCTGGGTCATCGGACACCTCCAGTCGGGAAGGACGCGGGGCGAAAAGGCCGGTCGGGACTCAGGTTAACATATCGTGGGCGGCGCGGGCAAAAAAGCCCTGCGGCGAAGTTAACGACGCGCCGCACCCTGCGTTATTAGCTATTGGAAAGGAGGGCCCCACAGTGAAACGGCTCTGGTTTCTTCCCTTGGCATTACTCGCCGCCCTCGCCCTGGCTGCCGTCGCCTGCGAGGGTGAGGAGGCGGGCCCCCAGGCGACAACCTCGCCCAGCCCCGTCGCCACCGCGACCCCGTCCCCCGGGGCGACGGAAACCCCCACGGCCACTACCGCGTCGCTGCAGATCACTGACCCGGCCGACGGCGCCACCGTGCCGTCTGGCGACGTTACGGTAACGGTCGACGTCTCCAACTTCAGCGTCGTGGACAAGCTTGACCAGCCCGCCGCCACCGGAGAGGGCCACGTCCACTTCTTCTGGCTCCAACCGAACGAGTCCGTCCCCACCACGCCGGGCGAGCCTGCCATTACGGCGGGGGAGACCTACCACGCCTCGGCCACCACCACGTACAGCTGGCCCGACCGGCAGCCCGGAACCTATAAGGTGGCCGCCGAGCTGGTGAATAACGACCACACCCCCCTGGAACCACCGGTGGTGGTGGAGATAGAGGTCACCGTCCAGTAGAAGACGGGCGCGGCTGGCTCTCTAGACGTTGGTCATAGACTGGAGGGCGGCTTTGGCCCTCTCCAGAGGCCCTCGCTCCAGGGCGATGAGGACGTCCACCTGGCGCTGGCCGGCGTCCCAGCGGATATAGCCCTGCTCGCCGTCCCCGCGCCAGCGCAGGGCGTGGCCCTGGTCGGACCAGACCCGGCTGCCGGACACGTCCCGTATGACCGCCCGTTGCCCCGACAGGTACTCGCGGAAGTCGCGGTCCGTGTCCCAGTTCAGCGACAGGTGCACCACCACCTGCTGGCGGCCCTCGGCGTGCTTCCGGTACAGCGCCATGCGGCCGGCACCCCAGCCCGCCGCAGCCCGGCGGGCGCGCGCGCGGTCCCCCAGCAGCGTCAGCAGGTAGTTGTAGACGTCGAACTCGCCGAAGGTCACGTCCTGGAGCTGCGCCCATCTTCCGCCGAGCCTCAGCGAGAGGTCGGGCACCCGCAGGGGGCGGGGGCCGTCCCTGCCGATGTACTTCTCGGGGTGCAGCACCTGCTCCGTGGTCTTCGGCGGCTCTTTCCAGACATCGTTCACGCTGGCCCAGCCGCCGTCCTGCCAGAGGGAGGCGACGAAGGTGAAGCACTCGTTGTACGGGAAGGCGGCGTAGCGGCGGATGGCGGGCGGCACCTCCGCGAGCTCCTGCAGGCTCTCCGACCCCTGGTCGCGCTGGTCGAACAGGCCCTGCCAGTCGGGGCCGAAGTACTCCTGGGCGTAGAGCACCTCCGCCAGGGTGGCGTCGCCCTCGATCAGGCAGCGTATCGTGGCGTCGTACTCGGTGTTGTCGCCCCGGGCGGCCTTGCGGGCGACTAGACGCTCCCTCCCGTCGAGGTCGAACCGGCGGTCCTGGAAGCTGTGGACGTACTCGTGGGCCAGGGTAAGCTCGTCGCCCGGGCCCAGCGTGTCGATATCCGTCCCCGAGACGAAGACCAGCTGGTCGTACCGGTAGTAGTACAGGCCCAGGACGGCGGCGGCGCCCGCGTTCTGGCTGATCTCCAGAAGGTCGTCCTCGGGGCCGATGAGGTGGAGCATCCGGGCGGCGATGGTAAACGCCCGCAGGTCCCGCAGCTCCTCCGGCTCCAGCGAGGACGCCTGCCCCTCCAGGTAGCGGCGGAACCGCTCCCGGCTAATGGTGCCCTCGCGGGCGTCCGGGTTCGCCGGCAGGCCGCGGACGCCCGCGGCGCGGTCGCGGAGGGCGTGCAGCCGCTCTTCCTGCGCCTTGCCGAACGGCTTCAGGGGGGGTAAATCGGGTGGCTGCCTCCCGCCGCAGCCTGCAGCGGCCATCGCCAGCAGCGCCGCGAAGAAAGCGAGCACCAGCGCCCGACGGGGTGCGTTGCCCATAGTCTGTGACTCTAGAGGCGTAGGGCACCCCGTTCGTTACATCCGCTTCGCTTCCTCCCAGGCGGCCAGCTTCTCGGCCAGGGTCATCTCCTGAAGGCTACGGCCCTTCTCTTGCAGCCGCGTCTCCATCCGCTGGAACAGGCGCTTGAAGCCGCGGCAGGTGGAGCGCAACGCCTCCTCGGCGTCCGCCTCCAGCCGGCGGCCCAGCTCCGCGAGGGCGAAGAGGCAGTCGCCCAGCTCCTCGCGGCGGGCTTCCGGCGTCCGCGCCTGCCGCAGCTCCTCCATCTCCTCCGAGAGCGCCTCCCACGCCTGCTCGACGTTCTCCCAGGCGAAGCCGGCCCGGACGGCCCGTCGCTGGAGGGCCTGAGCCTGGGCCAGGGCGGGCAGCGTCTCCGGCACCCCATCCAGGGCGGCGGCGTCGCTGCCGCGCTCCTCCCGCTTGAGCTCCTCCCACTGCTCGACCACCTCCTGCGGCGTCTCCAGCTTCACGTCGCCGAAGACGTGGGGGTGGCGCCGCACCAGCTTGGAGGCCACGGCGTACACGACGTCCTCGAAAGTGAACTCGCCCATCTCTTCCCCGATCTGGACGTGGAGGAGGACTTCGAGGAGGAGGTCGCCCAGCTCTTCCGCCAGGCGCGCCGGGTCGCCCACGTCGAGGGCGGCCAGCGTCTCGCTCGCTTCCTCGAGCAGGAACGGGCGCAGCGACTCGTGGGTCTGGATGCGGTCCCAGGGGCAGTCGCGGCGCAGGGTCGCCACCACCCGGCGCAGGCCGGAAAAAGTTTTCAGGTCCGCCTCTTTGATCTGCATTGCGCACCCTTTCTGTTGGCGTTCGCCCCCATCATATATCTTCGGAAGTTTGTTCGATAAGCGGTCAGCAAAGCGATTGACACCCTGCTGACGCCAAACCTACGATTAACCTTGAGCCTTGTGGACAATATGTCTGCGAGGGCCAGAAGGGAGGCGCGTGAGGCTGAGCGCAATTCGGTCCACCTCGTGGGCCCTGTTCATCATCGCCATCCCCGTCCTGCTCATCACCAGCAACATCAGGATCGCCGCCAACGAGCCGCGGGTGTACGACTACAGCGTCGGGCGGTACGACGCGGCTGAGGTCGCCGGCATCCCCGAGGGGGAGCTGAAGCGCGCCAACCGCGAGCTGATCCGCTACTTCAACGACGACGAGCAGCGCACCATCAGGGTCGTGGTCAAGGATGACCTGGGCCGCGACGTCTCCCTGTTCACACCGCGGGAAACCGCCCACCTGGCCGACGTCAAGGCGCTGTTCCAGAAGGTGTTCTTCGTCCAGCTGGCGGCGCTGATCTACGTCATGGTGTTCGTGGTGGCGGTCTTCCTCTGGGCGCGGGAGGCGCCCCTCCAGGCCCTGGCCACCGCCCTGGCCCGCAGCACCCTCGTCACCGTCGCCCTGGCGTTCGGGGTGGGGATCGGCGCCCTGGTCGGCTTTGACCGTCTGTGGAACCAGTTCCACGTCTTCGCCTTCGCCAACGACTTCTGGCAGCTTGACCCGAGCCGGCACCACCTCATCCAGATGTTCCCCCGCGACTTCTGGCTCGACTTAACCCTCTTCATCGGCCTCGGTACGCTCATCGAGACGCTCTTGATCGCCGGGCTGGCCATCGCCTACTTGTACTTCACCCGTCCCCGGACTGGTCCCTCCGACCAGTCGCCGTCACTCCTCTCGCCTGTCGACCGCCTGACGCGGCTGGAACGTCTTTCTCGCCAGATCCGCTCGCGCCAAACGACCAGCGTGAAGTAGAACTAGGTCTGCCATCCCGTCAACAGGAGCGAAATTGCCTTCCTTCCGCATCCGCGCCGCCGCGCCGTCCGACTTCGAGGCTGTCATCCGCCTCTGGGAGAGCATCGACCGCCACACCGGCCTCGCCGACCGGATCGAATACCTCGAGACGTTCCACCGTTTCTCCCCTGATTTGTTCCTGGTAGCGGAGGCCGGCGGGCAGATCGTGGGGACGGTGATCGGGGGGTGGGACGGCTGGCGGGCCAACATCGCCCGTGTGGCGACACACGCAGGTTGGCGCCGCAGAGGCGTGGCCCAGGCCCTGGTGAAGGAGATCGAGCGACGCCTTTACGCTAAGGGAGCGCGCCGCGTCTACGCCCTCGTCGACAAGCGCAGCGCGCCCGCTGCGCCCTTCTGGGAGGCCACAGGCTACCGACCTAACGAGAACATCGTCCAGTACTCGCGTAACCTCGAGGAGGGCTAGGCGTCGGGGCTGCTTGAGGTAGCCCTTCAGCTTCTTGCTGCGGGAGCGAGCCCGTCATTCTGAGCCTTTCGCTACTGTCATTCTGAGCGAAGCGAAGAATCTGGCAGCCCGCTCAGGATGAACCCCGCGAAGAACCTGGCCGGATGGGGGCCGGCTCAAGAGCCCCCCAGATTTTTCGTCGCCTTCTTGCCCGCCGGAGCGGGCCCTCCGCTCCTCAGAAGGACAGCGGAGAGATTACTCCAGGTAGTCCTTCAGCTTCTTGGAGCGCGAGGGGTGGCGCAGCTTGCGCAGCGCCTTCGCCTCTATCTGCCGGATCCGCTCGCGGGTCACGTTGAACTCGCGGCCCACCTCTTCCAGCGTCCGGCTGCGGCCGTCCTCCAGCCCAAAGCGCAGGATCAGCACCTTCTGCTCCCGCGGCGTCAGCGAGGAGAGCACCTCCTGCACCTGCTCCTTCAGCAGCTGGTGGGAGGCCGCCTCCGCTGGGGCCATGGTGCTCTGGTCCTCCAGGAAGTCGCCCAGGTGCGAGTCCTCTTCCTCGCCTATGGGCGTCTCCAGGGAGACCGGCTCCTGCGAGACCTTGATGATCTCCCGCACCTTGTCCGGCCCGACCTCCATCTGGCGGCCGATCTCCTCGCTCGTGGGCTCGCGCCCGTACTCCTGCACTAGGCGACGGCTGACGCGCACCAGCTTGTTGATCGTCTCGACCATGTGCACGGGGATGCGGATCGTCCGGGCCTGGTCGGCGATGGCGCGGGTTATCGCCTGGCGGATCCACCAGGTGGCGTACGTGCTGAACTTGTACCCCTTCCGGTAGTCGAACTTCTCGACCGCACGGATGAGGCCGATGTTCCCCTCCTGGATCAGGTCGAGCAAGGACATCCCCCGGCCGATGTACTTCTTGGCCACGCTCACCACCAGGCGGAGGTTGGCCTCGGTCAGACGCTTCTCGGCCTTGAAGCCCTCCTCCTTCAGCCGCTGGAAGTGGGCGCGGAACTCCTCTTCGCGGCCGGAAAGCCTCTCCGCCAGGTCCTTTCTGGGCGGGAGAAGCGCCTTCTCGCCGCCGGCTGCCTTGGCCGCCGGTGTGACCAGATCCGGTAGTTGACCTCCTTCGCTCACCGAAGTCTCCCGCCTGTTTACCAGGATGTGTGTCACCGTCGAGAGGCGGACCAGCGCCCGCTCCGCGTCGATCTGCTCCATCTTCAGCTTGGCCATTAGCTTCTCCACCATCGGCTGGTCGAGCTCGGCGTCGACGGTGGAGCGGAACTTCTCGTCCTGAACCAGCCGGGAAAGCGACAGCTTGTGGACGCCAAGTTGCTTGGCGACCACCTCGAGCGGCTTCTCCAGCGCCGACAGGTCCTCCAGGAGGGCCTGGAACGTCTGGGCGCCGCTGGGACGGCGGCCGTATTCCTCCAGCAGACGGTTCTCGACGCGCTGGATGTAGTCGCCTTCCTCCATCTGGCGGGCGAGCCGCTTCTCGTCGCTGGCTTTGAGCAGGCTGACCTTGCCGATCTCGCGGAGGTACATGCGGACCGGGTCGTCGATGCCCTCCTCCAGCTCGACGCCGGCCTCGACTCCCTTCTCCGCCGCCTCATCCAGCTTCGCCGGTTCCGACTCGCCCCACTCCTCCAAGTCGAGGGGGGTAGAGCGAGGCTGCACCCGTACCAGGGTGGGCTCTTCTTCCATGGAGTCGTCGCCGTTAGTGGGGATGGCGGGATCGGGCTCCGCGGGCTCCGCTTCGAGCTCGGCCTCCTCGACGATGTCGTCCAGGAGGTCGTCCTCGCTCAGGCGACCCCTCCGCCTGCGCCGCGCTAGAAGCTCGCGGCGCTCTTCAAAGTCTTTTGTCATCTACTGGTTCACCTCAATGTTTTCCGCTTGGTCCTCGCCTTTCGGCTCCGGCTCGCGGCCGTGGAGCCGAAGGCCGGCCGCCATATCCTCTATCAGGCGGCCCGCTGCTTTTGCAACCCTTTCGTCCTGCAAGTCCGGCGTCTCGCTGCCCTCGAGGAGTTCGGAGGCGGCCTGCAGAAGGCTAATCTTATCACCAACAGCCTCCTCCTCGCTCGCCACCGCCGCCGCGCTCGCCTGCTTCTCCAGCCGCAGCTGCCGCTCCTCCAGCCGGCGCACGCAGCTCTCGAGCGCCTCCTGCGCCTCCCTCTCCCCGAAGTCGGGCACCCGCAGGGAGGTGATGCCGTCCAGGTGGGTCTGAAGCTCGGCCGGGACGCCCTCCCGCAGGGCCTCGGCGTCCCCCGCCTGCTTCCACGCCTCCAGCACCTGCCGGTTCTCCATCTGCCACAGCAGCTCCGGTCGCACTTCCATTCCCTGGTCCCGTGATGTTGGATAACGCAGGAGCAGGGCCAAAAGAAACTCCTCGCGCTGGTCCCGCCGCGAATCGGATTGGCCGACGGCTTGGGGCGGTGTCGACACCCGCGCCTGCCGCCGCTGGGGCCGCGCCAGCATCGCCGTCAGCTCCTCCTCTTTGACCAGGGCCAGCCGCGACAGCCGCTGAAGGTAGTGGGCCCGTACAACCGGGTCCACTATAGCCCCGACGACCGGCGCCAGCTCCTTCACCGCCTGCGACCGCGCCCGCGGGTCCGAGCTGTCGGTGCGGGCGGCGACGGCCTCGAACTTGTAGTCGAGCACCGGCTTCGCGCCGGCAACCAGCTCCCGCCAGGCCGCTTCGTCGCTCCGGATCACGTCGTCCGGGTCGCGGCCGGGAGGGAGCACGGCCACCCGCAGGTCCACCGACACCGACTCCTGATAGCGGACGAGCCCCCGCCAGGTGAGCACGGGCGTGACCGACGTCTCGCCGGCCTCGCGCAGGGCCTCCTCCACCACCTCCTGGCCGCGCAGGGCCGCTTCGCTGCCGGCGGCGTCCGCGTCCAGGGCCAGCACTATTCGGCCGGCGAACCGCTTGATCAGCCGCACCTGCCGTTCGGTCAGGGCGGTGCCCATGGAGGCCACCACGTTGGTGAAGCCGTGCTGGTGAGCGGCGATCGCGTCCATATACCCCTCTACTATAACGGCGCCGCCCTCCCGGCGGATGCCGTCCCGGGCCCGCTCGAGCGCGTAGAGGGTGCTCCCCTTATCGAAGACCGCCGTCTGCGGCGTGTTGAGGTACTTGGGCGGCGTAGCGTCCAGCGCCCGCGCCCCGAAGCCGGTCACCCGGCCCTTCGCATCCCGGATGGGGAACATCAGGCGGCCCCGGAAGCGGTCGTGCCTGCCCGATTCGCCTTCCACCAGCAAGCCCGCCGCCAGGAGTTCGTCTTCGCTGAAGCCCCGCTCCCCCAGGTACCGCTGGAGGGCGTCCCACGATGCCAGGCTGTACCCTAGGAGGAACTCCTGTGTCCAGCGGGAGTCGATGCCGCGGCGCTCCAAGTACTCGCGGGCGCCCTTTCCGGCCTCGCTGTTTACGATCAGGTTGTGAAAGTACTGCGCCGCCGCCTCGTTCGCCGCCAGCAGCCGCTGGCGCTCTCCGCTCTCCTCTGCCTCCTCCCGCCACTCGGGAAGGCGCACGCCGGCCTTCTCGGCCAGGAGGCGCAGCGTCTGCCCGAACTCCAGGCCCTCCTTCCGCATCACGAAGGCGAAGACGTCGCCGCCGGTGCCGCAGGCGCCGAAGCAGTGCCAGGTCTGCCTTTCCGGCGAGACGAAGAAGGACGGTGTCTTTTCGCTGTGGAAGGGGCACAGTGCCCTGAAGTTGCGCCCTGCCTTCTGTAGCTGGACGTACTGGCCGACTACGTCGGCGATGTCCAGCCGAGCTTTAACCTCTTCGACTGTGCTCATCATTTCTCCGCCCGGGAGGTCTGGGCAGGACGCTATCTGGGGCTACCCGGCACGCGGCTCCAAGTTTACACCGCAATTATAGAACAAAACAGGTTCGGAAAAGTTACGGGATAGAACCCATGTTCCGAGCAATTTCGCAATTTCCATGGCCGGCCTTCGCCCGTTGAATACGCCCCGGCCTCACATTCGCGACGGCCGGTAGCCCAGGCGGCGCGCCGTTTCCAGCGCGAAGCCGTCCGTCATGCCGGCGATGTAGTCGGCCACCCGCCGCCAGGGCGGGTCTGTGGCGATGACGAAGTCGCTCTGCACCTCCTCTGGGTGGGACGTGTAGTAGTCGTACAGGAAGGCCACCACCGCCTTCGCCTCCTCCGTCTCCCGGCGACGGCCCTCCCACAGGTAGACCCGCTGGAACATGAACTCACGCAGGACGTTGGCCGCCTCCACGACAGGCGGGCTCATCCCGATGGAGACCTGCTCCCGGCCGGCCCCCGTCTCACCCGTGGCCGCCCACGACGACTCGACGACGTCGCACACCAGGGTATTGATCCGCTCCGGGTGGTGCCGGCCCAGGCGCTCCTTGACCATGTCCGGCAGGTCGTCCTCCGCCAGCAAACCCGCACGTATCGCGTCGGCGATGTCATGGTTCAGGTAGGCCACGGCGTCCGACAGCTTCACCACCTGCCCCTCAAGCGTCGCCGGCGTCCCGAACCCTTCGGCCAGGATGTCCTCCCGCACCTTGGAGCTGTTGACGATGCCGTCGCGCACCTCCCAGGTCAGGTTCAGTCCCCTGCCGCCGTTCTCCAGCTTCTCCACCAGGCGCAGGCTCTGCTGGGCGTGGCGGAACCCCTCCGGCAGTAGGGAGGCCAGCGCCTCCTCGCCGGCGTGCCCGAAGGGCGGGTGGCCCAGGTCGTGCCCCAGGGCAGTAGCCTCCGCCAGGTCCTCGTTCAGGTTGAGGGCGCGGGCGATGGTGCGGGCGATCTGCGCCACCTCCAGCGTGTGGGTCAGCCGCGTCACGAAGTGGTCGCCCACGGGGGCGATGAACACCTGCGTCTTGTGCTTCAGCCGCCGGAACCCCTTGCTGTGGATAATGCGATCCCGGTCCCGCTGGAACTCCGTGCGCACCGGCGAGGGCTCCTCCGGCCGCTCGCGGCCGCGGCTCTCGAAGCTCCTGGCGGCGAAGGGGGAGAGTAGGCGCTCCCGCTCCTCGAGGCGGCGGCGGACCGATTCGGATACGATCATCACCCCGCCAGGGCCGCGTCGATCTTCGCGGCCACTGTCCGTGCCAGCGCCTTGACCTCTCCCGTCACGTCGCCCTGGGCCAGGGCCACCTGCACGAAGGCCGTGATATTCCTCACTCGGACTAACACGCCCGTGACCGGAACGTTGAGGACGCCCGTTATCCCGACCGCCTCGTCACCGATACCGCTCGCGTCGAACTGCTCGATTGCCGCGTCCGGCCCATAGAGCTGCTCCAATTCGCCAACATTGGCCCGCGCCCCGAGCCACCCGCTGGCGCCCTCGGCGCTCTCGAACAGCGCGAGTTGCACGAGAATCTCAGCTTCGCGCCCCTGCGGAGTGTAAGACCCCTCGTAACCCGTGACTCGTTTGAACTGGTCGACGTCCTGCTCCGCCTGCTCCGGGTCGATAGCGGTGTCGATCACGTCCTGGTTCGTCCGCCGTCCCTCGAAGTAATTCGGCTGGATAGGCGCCAGGCTGGGCATGGCCGCGGCGACTTCCTGCGCCGTCGGCAGAATGCTCGCCGGGTCTCCCTCAGTAATGTCGGCCAAGGTCGGCGTTGTGGCCGCCGGCGTCCCGGTAGAGGGGGCTGTGGGGCCGGCCGTCTCCGTCGGGCCGGGTCCCCCTCCGCCCCCGGCGCAGGCGGCGGCGAGGACGGGCAGGATAGCAAACGCAAGCAGGTGGGCCGGCCGTTTGAACCACATTGGGATGTTCTCCCTTCGGTAACCCGCGCTCGCACCGGCAGCAGTATAGCACTTGCGTACCTGATCGGAGAGGGAGACTTGGGACCGGACGCTTGTCTAACTGGCTGCCGCGGAGCCCGCCGTGGACGGCGATGCCGCCCGCGCCGCCTCCTCCAGGTCGTGCTCTAACTTGGCGATGATCTCGCGCGTCTTATCGATAACGTCCGGGTTCACGGAGACCGAGGTGATGTGCCACTCCACCAGCTTGCGCGTCAGCTCCGGGTAGTCGCTTGGGGCCTGGCCGCAGATGGAGCAGGTGATCCCCCGGCCGATGGCGCCGTGCACCAGCCGCTCCAGAGCCTCGACCACCGCCTCGTTGCGCTCGTCGAACTCGTGGGCGAAGCGGGCGTTGTCCCGGTCGATGCCCAGGATGAGCTGGGTGAGGTCGTTGGAGCCGATGCTGATGCCGTCGATGCCGACATCGATGAACTGGTCGAGGAGGAAGACGTTGGAGGGGACCTCGGCCATCATCCACAGCTTGAAGTCCTGCGAGCGGGGCAGCCCTTCCTGCTCCAGGACCGCCTTCACCCCGGCCAGCTCCTCCGGCGTCCGCACGAACGGGATCATGAGCCAGAGGTTGGGGTACTCCTTGCGCACCCGCTTGATTGCCTCGATCTCCAGCTTGAAGACCTCCGGCTCCTGGACGTAGCGCGAGGCGCCCCGGTAGCCGATCATCGGGTTCTCTTCTGAGTGCTCGTACTTCTCGCCGCCCTTCAGGTTGTGGTACTCGTTCGTCTTGAAGTCGGTCGCGCGGTAGACCACCGGGCGGGGGTAGAACGCCTTGGCGAACTTGCGGAGGCCTTCGGCCAGCTTCTCGATGAACTCCTCGGCCCGGCCTTCCTCGATGCACAGCCGCGGGTGCTCCTTGATGTGGTCGGCGATGATGAACTCGGCCCGTAGGAGACCGACGCCGTCCACGTTCCGCTTGGCCACGGTCTCCGCCAGGTCGGGCTCGGCCAGGTTGACGAGCACCTTGGTCTTGGTCTTGATGTGGGCGGCTATGGAGCGGTGCTGCTGCTCCCTGGCCCACCACTCCAGCCGCTTCTCCGCGCGCCCGGCGTAGATGCGGCCCTGGACACCGTCCACGGTGACGATCTGGCCGCCGTTCAGCTCTTTCGTGGCGTTCTCGATGCCCATCACCAGGGGTATCCCCAGTTCGCGGCTGACGATAGCGGCGTGGCAGGTCCGTCCCCCTCTCTCGGTGACGATGGCGGTGGCGCGCTTCATGGCCGGCACCCAGTCGGGCGCGGTCATGGAGGTGACCAGTACGTCGCCTTCCTGGATCTTGCCCAGCGCCTCCTCCGCCTCCAGGGCCACCTTCGCCGGCCCCGAGGCGATGCCGGGGCTGCCCGGCTGGCCCTCCAGCAGGACGGGCGCCGTCTCGGTTGGGACCCCCACGCCAACCTCGACGGCGTGGGTGACAGTGACCGGCCGCGCTTGCACGATGTAGAACTCGCCGCTCTCCTCCGCCCACTCGATGTCCTGGGGGACGCCGTAGTGCTCCTCGATGCGGCGGCCGATCTCGGCCAGGGCGACGATCTCGTCGTTGGTCAGCTTCTGGCGGCGGCCCAGGTCGGCCGGGACGTCCACCCATACGTTGCTCTCCTGGAACGTCTTCGCCTCGGGGTTGCGGGTCATCTGTGTGTCCTGGACGGCGACGTTCTTGTCCAGGATGCGGAGCGTCTTCTCGTCCACAACATAGAGGTCGGGCGTCAACGCGCCCGACACTACCGCCTCGCCCAGGCCGAAGATCGCCTCGATTACTACCTTGTCCGGGTCGCCAGTCACCGGCTCGATGGTAAACATCACTCCGGAGCGGTTCGACTGCACCATGCGTTGGACGGGTACGGCGATCCCCACCTTCAGGTGGTCGAAGCCGGCCTGCTCGCGGTAGAAGATCGCCCTCGCCTCGAAGAGGGAGGCCCAGCAGGCCTGCACCGCCTCGACGACGTTGTCCTCGCCGACGACGTTGAGGAACGTGCTCTGCTGGCCTGCGAAGGAGGCCTCCGCCAGGTCTTCGGCGGTGGATGAGCTGCGCACGGCGACCGGGCCGCCCTCGAGCTCGCGGTAGGCGCGGCGCACCTCCCGCGCGACGGCCTCCGGGGCCGGGGCGTCAACGATGAGCTTCTTGATCTTGGCGGAAACGTCCTGGAGGAGGGCGCTCTGGTTGGGGTCTAGGTTGGCGAGGAGCTTCTGGATCTTGGGGCGGAGGCGGGCGTCGTGGAGGAACTGGAAGAAGGCGTCCGAGGTGACGATAAAGCCGGGGGGGACAGGGATCTTGGCCTTTGTCAGCTCGCCTAGGTTTGCTCCCTTTCCCCCTACGAGACTTACATCGCCTTTATCTACCTCGTTGAACCAGACGACAACCTTCATAACGGGCATCGCTTCTCCCGGTCAGCGCCCCTGCCTGGCTGTCGCGGAAAAGCCGGCGCTGGTCAGACGGTCACATTATAGCCACGGGTGGCGATATTTGTCCAGCGAATCCGTATAGCGGAGTCGGATAAAGAAGGCTTATCGGCGTAATCCGTAAAACCGATTGAGTGGAGGCTATTCGACGGTGACGGTCTTCGCCAGGTTCCGCGGCTGGTCGACGTCGCAGCCGCGCCGCACCGCTATGTGGTAGGCGAAGAACTGGAGGGGGACGGCGGTCAGCACCGGCGACAGGAACGGCGACGACTCCGGCAGGTACACCACGTGGTCGGCCTTCCGTGCCAGCTCCTCGTCGCCCTCGCTGCCGATGGCGATGACCGAGCCCTGGCGCGCCTTCACCTGCTCAATGTTGCTCATCATCTTGTCGTACAGGCCGTCGCGCAGGGCGATGGCCACCACCGGCATCTCCGGGTCGATCAGGGCGATGGGCCCGTGCTTCATCTCGCCGGCCGGGTACCCCTCGGCGTGGATGTAGCTGACCTCCTTCAGCTTCAGCGCCCCCTCCATGGCGATGGGGTACTGGATGCCTCGCGCCAGGTAGAGGAAGTTGTTGAAGCGGAAGAAGCCTTGGGCCAGGGCCCCGTACTCGGGCTCACGCTTCGTCACCTCGCCGACGAGCGAGGGAAGCCTGGCCAGCGGATCGAGCAACCCCGCCATCCGCTCCCGGTCGATGACGCCTTGCTCCTGCCCCAGGTAGCAGGCGAGGAGGTAGAGCGCGGTTATCGCCGCCGTGAACGTCTTCGTGCTGCAAACGCCGATCTCCAGGCCGCAGCGGGTATAGACCACGCCGTCCGCCACCCGCGTGGCCTGGCTGCCGCTGACGTTGCAGATGGTGACCTGGGGGCTCCCTTTGGTCTTCGCCTCGGCCATAGCCGCCAGGGTGTCCACCGTCTCCCCGGACTGTCCGACCGACACCACCAGCGTCTCCGGCCCCATCAGCGCGTCGCGGTAGCGGAACTCCGAGGCGTTGTCCGCCTCCGCGGGCAGTCCGGCGATGCGCTCGAAGTAGTGCCGGCCGACCATCGCCGCGTTCAGGCTCGTCCCCATGCCCACCAGCACGACCCGCCGGATGCTCCGCAGCTGCCTGCGGGTGAGCGCCACGTCCTCCAGGGAAACGGCGGCCGCCTCGAAGTTGGCGCGGCCGCGGATGGTGTCGAGGATCGCCTCCGGCTGCTCCGCGATCTCCTTGAGCATGAAGTGGCGGTGACTGCCCTTGGCGGCGGAGAGCGGGTCGTAGGAGACCTGGACGGGGGACCTCTCCAGGGTGCTGCCCTGGCTGTCGAAGTAGCGAACCGCCGTGGGGGTGACCTCAGCGATCTCGCGGTCGGCCAGGAAGACGACACGGCGCGTGTGGGGGAGCAGAGCGGGGAGGTCGCTGGCTAGGAACGTCTCGCCGTTCCCCAGCCCCACGACGACGCCGCCGGCGTTGCCGATGCGGGCCGCCACCAGCCGGCGCGGGTCGTTGCGCGACATAACGACAAGGGCGTGCGCCCCCTCCAGGTCGCCCACCGCCCTCCGCACCGCCTCGGGCAGGCCGGCGCCCTGGCGGAGGTGCTCCTCCACCAGGTGGGGGATGACCTCCGTATCCGTCTCCGAGACGAAGCGGTGGCCGGCGGCCTGGAGCCGCGCCTTCACCGTCAGGTGGTTTTCGACGATGCCGTTGTGGATGACGACTATGTCGCCGGAG
>JACOUE010000051.1 GCA_016178045.1 Chloroflexota bacterium | reverse complement strand
GTCCCCCTCCAGCAGCCGGCTCATGGGCACGTCGCGGGCCATGTCGGCCATGATCTCGCCGGCAGCGCGGCGCTGGGCCTGGGTGAGGGCGAACGGCAGGGAGGCGACGAACCCCTCGAAGGCGTCGTCCGGGAGCGACAGCCGGGGCGCCTTGCTCCCCGCCTGCCAGAGCAGCCGCCGCTTCACCACCCCCAGCTCGATGAGCAGCAGCTCCTCAAAGGCAAAGCGGCGGCGCGCCGCGTCCGCCAGCGAGCGGTCGTCGGGGAAGTGGAACTGGCGTATGGCCTCCGGGGCCGGCGGCAGCCCGAGCCGCGACCGCAGGGCCGGGGGGAGTGGGTCGTCCACCCGCTCCGCGAAAGCGTCGACGGCCTGCCGGGCTGCGCTCCGGATCAACCTCTGGGGAAGCGCCTCGGTGCTGGGGTAGACGGGGACTAGGCGCCGCGTATGCAGGGACCCCTCGGTCACTGGCTCCCACTCCGGGTTCTCCATCTGGCGCCGCCCCCGGAAGACGGTGACCCGGCCGCTGAGGGCCAGCTTCATGCCGCTGCGCAGCTGGCGGGCGACGTAGACGTTGCCCCACCACAGGATGCGCAGAGTGCCCGTATCATCGCCAACGAAGGCCTGGGTTGCCTTGCGCCGGCCCACGCTGGTCTCACTGGCCTCCCAGACGGTCGCGATCACCGTTTGCTCATCGCCAATCACGAGTTGTCCTATGGGCCTGACGCTGGCGAAGTCGTTGTAGCGGTGGGGAAAGTGGAAGAGGAGGTCGCCCACCGTGCTCGCGCCGATGCGGGCGAACTTGCCGGCGTAGTAGCGGCTTATCCCCTTGAGCACGGTGACCGGAGAGTCCAGCGTGCCGATGACCCGCGCCTTCTGCGGCGGGTCGCGCTTAACCGGCGGCGGAGCCGGAACCGCCGAAGCCGGGACGGAGTTCAGAGCCGACAGCAGCTCCTTCACCACGGTCCGCCGTTGTACGGGGTGGAGCACCCGGTAGCCGCCGGGAGGCAGCCGACCCATGAACTCGCGCAGGCGGTGGCCGTCAGGGAGGCGCATCTCCTCGAGGAAGCGCTGGAGATACCCGTCCAGCCCGCCCATGACGACGGAGTCAGTGCACTTCTTCGCCCGTTCCAGTTCCAATATCCGGCGCAGACGGGCGACGGCCTCGGTCAATGGGCTATTCTTCCCCCTCCATCACGCCGACACCGATGACGCCGGGGCCAGCGTGCGCTCCTATCACAGGCCCGATGCGGGTCACATAAATGTTCACTTGAGGCAGAGCCGAGGCGAAACGGCCGCGCAGTACCTCTGCCTCGCTGGCCGTCGTAGCATAGCCTACCGCGACCTCCCTGATGCGCGGGCGGGCCAGGCAGAGCTGGTACAGGCGCTCCAGCGCCTGCGGCATCGTGCGCACGCGCTCCTCCGGGTGCACCTCGCCGTCGCGGAGGGAGAGTATTGGCTTGACCCGGAGAACGCCGCCCAGGAAGGCCCGGGCCCGGCCGATGCGGCCGCCCCGGCGCAGGTACTCGAGCGTATCCAGGACGAACACCACATGGACGCGGTCGGCGCCGCGCTCGACGATGGTCTTGATCTGGTCGAGCCCGGCGCCGCCGTCGGCGGCCCTGGCGGCGGCTATGACCTGGAACCCCATCCCCAGCGATACGCTCCGCGAATCGATCACCTCGATGCGGGCGCGGTCACGCAGCAGTTCCGCGGCCTGGCAGGCGTTGTTGTAGGTCGCGGACAGCTTGGCGGACACGTGGATGGAGATGATCTCGTCGGTCCCGTTGATGAGGGACTCGTACACGGCCAAGAAGTCGCCCACGGAAGGGGCGGAGGTCGTCGGCAGGACCTTGCTGCGGGTCAGCTTGTCGTAGAAAAGGTCGTGGCTGATGTCGATCCCCTCGCGGTAGACGTCGTTCCCGAAGATGACGCTCAGGGGGACGATGGAGATGCCAAGCTCGTGGGCTACCTGCGGGGAAAGGTCGACAGTGCTGTCGGTGACGATCTTGACGGCCAAGGGGCCCCTCTGCCGGCTGAGTGCTACCCTCGACGGTAGTATAACAGCGCCGAACGGCCCGCACCAACACGACATCCGCCGCCTATTCGAGGGAAGCGATGTAGTGGTAGTGGGGCTGGCCGCCGCTAACCACTTCCGTCTCCAGATTGGGATGGCGCTGCGACAGCCCGGCCGCGACCGGCTTCGCCTCGGATTCAGGCGTGTCGGCGCCGTAGTAGATGGTGAGCAGCGCCGGCCCGTCCGCCAGCAGACCCGAGACGGCCTCCAGGAGCGCCGCTTCGGGCGACTCGGCGGCGAGCGTAAGCTCGTCGTCCACAATCGCGATCGCCTGGCCCTCGGCGATCTTTATCCCCTTGACACTGGTGGCCCGGACAGCGCGCGAGACCTCGATGGTGCGTACGGCCTTGGCGGCCTCGGCCATGGCGGAGGCGTTGGCCTCTACGTCCTCCTCCTGGTTCATCGCCAATAGCGCGGCGATGCCCTGCGGCACGGAGCGCGTGGGCACCACTTTGATCCGCTTCTCGGCCAGGTCTACCGCCTGCTCCGCCGCCAGGATGATGTTCTTGTCGTTCGGGAGGATGATGACGTCGTCGGCCGGGCACTCGTCTACCGCAGCCAGTATCTCGCGGGTGCTGGGGTTCATGGTGGGGCCACCGGAGACGATGCTGGTGGCGCCCACGCTGCGCAGCACCCCCTGCATCCCCTCACCCGAGGCTACGGCCACGACGTTTATGGCCTGAGGCGGGGCCTGCGCCGCGGCCGCGGGGGTTGCCGGCACCCCCTGCCGCCCCCCGTGCAACTCCAGGAAGCGGTCAGCCTGCTGGCGGATGTTGTCCACCTTCACCTGGACGAGGTTGCCGACGCCGGTACCCTGGCTGAGGGCAGCGCCCGGGTCGTTCGTGTGGACGTGAACTCGCACCAGCCGCTCGTCGCCCACCACCAGCACGGAGTCGCCCAGCACCTGCATGCGGCTGCGGATTGAGTCGGCGTTCAGGCTCTCGCCGCTGACGAGGAACTCCGTACAGTAGCCGTAGAGCGACTCTTCCCGCTCGTGGAGCTGATGGGTCACGGCCAGCCACTCCTGCCCCACCCCCGCCTCCTCCGCCACGGGGGCCGGCTCCATCTCCTCGCCCTTGAGGTGGCGGGCCATGCCGTCCAGGAGGACGTACAGCCCCTGGCCGCCGGCGTCGACGACGCCGGCCTCGGCGAGGACGGGGAGGAGGGTGGGCGTGCGGTCGACGCTCTCCTTCGCGGCGGCGACGACCGTCTCCATGAGCCCGATGAGGTCCGGGCCACCGCGCGAGAGGGCGTCGCGGGCGGCCGCCGCCGAGTCCCGCACGACGGTGAGGATGGTGCCTTCGACGGGGTTGGTGACGGCCTTGTAGGCCGAGTCGGCCCCCTCCTCCAGCCCGGCGGCGAGCACGGCGGCGTCGAGGGCCTCCGCCCCCTCCGCCGAACGGGCCAGGCCGCGCAGTATCTGCGAGAGGATCACCCCCGAGTTGCCGCGCGCCCCCAGGAGCGCACCGCGGGCGACGGCGGCCAGCACCTGCTCCACCTTGGCGTCGGCGGGCGGCTCGCTCCGCGCCACCTCCTCGAGGGTGGAGCGCATGGTGAGGAACATGTTGGTGCCGGTGTCGCCGTCGGGGACGGGGAAGACGTTGATGGCGTTGACGGCCGGGGCGTGGCGCTCCAGCCACGCCGTCGCCGCGCTCAAGGCGTCACGGAGCTGGCTTCCGGAGAGGGTGTGCAGGTACGCCTCGGCGCTGGAGGCGGCCTTCCGGGGGCTATTTCGCGACTTCCTGGGCGTGGTGGGTCACCTTGCTCGTACCGCTGGGCGGTGATACGATTCCTGCTGCATTCTAGCAAGGCGCCACGACAAGGGTCAAAGACAGAGGATAGGGGTCAAGTAGTGGCCAGGTGCGACATCTGCGGCAAGGGTACGGTGTACGGCCGCAACATCCGGCACCGGCACGCCGGCCGCTGGGAGCGCCGCGCTCCCAAGACGAACCGCGTCTTCAGGGCGAACGTCCAGAAGAAGACGATAGTCCTGAACGGGGAACGGGTGCAGGCCAACGTCTGCACTCGCTGCCTGCGCACGCTGCTCAAGGTCACGACTTAGCGGACTCGTCCTAGCCGGCCTTAGGCTTCTCTCACCCAACCTAAGCGGTCCGCTCCACTCTCGCCAGCGCTTCCCTCAGCCGGGCCATGTTCTCCGCCACCGACGCTCTGTCGTTGAAGACGGCGGAGGCGGCCACCAGCACGTTCGCCCCGGCCGCGGCGCAGCGGGGCGCGTTCTCCGACCCCACCCCGCCGTCGATCTCTATCTCCGCCGCCAGGCCGCCCTCGCCGATGAGGCGGCGGAGGCGGCGCACCTTGGGCAGGGCCGCTTGGATGAAGGGCTGGCCGGAGTAGCCCGGGTTCACGCTCATCACCATCACCTGGTCGACCTCCGGCAGTATCTCCTCCACGGCGGCCACCGGCGTGGCCGGGTTCAGGCAGACACCCGGCTTCTTCCCGCGCGACCTGACCTGCTGCACGACGCGGTGGAGGTGCGTCGCCGCCTCCACGTGGACGTTGATGATATCCCCGCCGGCGTCGATGAAGGCGGCGACGTGCTTCTCCGGCTCTGCCACCATCAGGTGGATGTCGAGGGTGAGGCCGGTCACCCGCCGCACCGACTCCACGACCGGCGTGCCCAGGGAGATGACGGGGACGAACCGCCCGTCCATCACGTCGATGTGGATGTAGTCGGCGCCGGCGGCCTCGGCCTCGCGGACCTGCTCGCCCAGGCGGGCGAAGTCGGCGGAGAGGATGGAGGGGGCGAGCTTGATGCCGTTGATCATGCGTTGGAGGCAAGCCTCTGGCGGGCGCGCTTCAGGGCGGCGGCGACCTGCCGCGGCGAGGTCCCGCCGGGGACGTCGCGGGCGGCCAGGGCCGCCTGTACGTCCAGCCTCAGCGCGTCGTCATCGAACAGGGGCGAGAAGCGGCGGTACTCCTCCAGCGCCAGGCCGGAGAGGCGCTTCCCCTGCGAGTCGGCGTAGCGCACCAAATCGGCGACGGCCCGGTGCGCCTCGCGGAAACTGAGGCCCTTCCTCACCAGGTAGTCGGCCAGGTCGGTGGCCAGGATGGAGGGATCGGCGGCCGCGCCCGCTGCCCGCTCGGCGTCCACCCGCAGCGAGGGCAGCATCGCCGCGAACACGTCGAGCGTAGGGAGCAGCGTATCGACGGTATCGAATAGCGCCGGCTTGTCCTCCTGGAGGTCGCGGTTGTAGGCCAGGGGCAGGCCTTTGAGCACGGTCAGCACCGCCACCAGGTGGCCGTAGACGCGACCGCTGCGGGCGCGCGCCAGCTCGGCCACGTCCGGGTTGCGCTTCTGGGGCATGATGGACGACCCCGTGGCGAAGTCCTCGGGCAGGCGGACGAAACCGAACTCCGCGCTCGACCAGAGGACGATCTCCTCGGCCAGACGCGAGAGGTGCATCAGGCAGGCGGCGGCGGCGGCGATGAACTCCACCACGAAGTCGCGGTCGGCGACGGCGTCGATGCTGTTGTCGGCCAGGCGGGAGAAGCCAAGCTCCCGGGCCAGAAACTCGCGGTCGACAGGATAGGGGACGCCGGCCAGGGCGCCCGACCCCAGGGGGAGGACGTCGCCGCGGCGCCGGCAGTCGGCGAAGCGTTCCGCGTCGCGCTCCAGCATCTCGAAGTAGGCGAGGAGGTGATGGGCCAGCAACACGGGCTGAGCCCGCTGCAGGTGGGTGTAGCCGGGGATCACGACCTCGCGGTTCGCCTCCGCCAGGTCCAGCAGGGCGGACTGGAGGCGCCGCACGGCGGCGACGGCGCCGTCGCAGGCGTCCATGGTGAAGAGGCGCATGTCCGTGGCGACCTGGTCGTTGCGCGAGCGACCGGTGTGGAGGCGGCCGGCGGCCTCGCCCACCTTCTCGCGGAGGCGGGCCTCGATGTTCATGTGCACGTCCTCGAGCTCCTGCCGGAAGGGGAACTCGCCCCGCTCGATCTCGCCGCGTATCTCTTCCAGCCCGGCCACGATGCCCTCGGCGTCGTTGGTGGAGATGATGCCCTGCTTCGCCAGCATGCGGGCGTGGGCGATGGACTGGGCGATGTCGTAGGTGTAGAGCCGCCGGTCGTAGTCGATGGAGGCCGTGTAATCCAGCGCCCGGCGGTCGAGGCCGCCGGCGGTAGGGCTTTCGACAGGGTCATTCCTCTGTGGCATCGCGGGGCAATTATACCTTACGGGATCACCGCCGAGAGGGGCACGAAGGAGTAGCCCTTCGCCTTCAGGCCGTCGATGATGCTCTGGAGAGCGGGGCCGTCCTGCGACTGGGCGCCCACGTGGAAGAGGTAGATGGCGCCCGGCTCCGCCAGCTGGAGACAGCGCTCCTTGATCTGCGGCGCGGTCAGTCCCTTCCACCCCAGTGAGTCCACCGTCCACATGACGTTATAGCGGTAGCCCCGGGCGTACACGTCGCGGTTCACCGAATCGTCGTAGTCGCCGTAGGGGGGACGGAAGTACGGCTTCGTGCCCACCCCGGCGATGGTCTTGACGGCGACCTGCGTCCGGTCCAGCTCATCCCAGCGTTCCGTACGCGTGAGGGGCGCGGTCCCAGTCGAGTAGCCGGTGAACGAGCGGTGGTCGTAGGTGTGGTTGATGACCTCGTGGCCCTCGTTGACGATGCGCCGCACCAGCGCCTTGTTGGCGTCCGCCCACTTGCCGGTGAGGCCGAAGGCCGCCGTGATGCCGTTCGCCCTCAGGGTGTCGAGGATGCTGGCCGCGTAACCGGTGTCGGCGCCAGCGTCGAAGGTGAAAGTGGCCACCTTCTGCGACGTAGCGCCCTTCCGGACGACGACGGCGCTGCCCGTGAGCGGAGTCGAGGTGGCAGTCGGGGCAGGCGTCGCCGTCATGGTCGGCGTTGGGGTTGCTGTCGTGTGCGGCGTGGGCGAGGCCGTCGGCACGACGGTGACGGTGGGAGAGGCGGTGGGCACCGGCGCCGGCCCTTCCCCACAGGCTAAGGTGAGCGCCGCCAGCAGCGCGACGACAAGAACGGCCAGGCGGGCCACGGTCAGGCCCGGCTCGGCGCGCTGAAGATGGGCAGCCCCCGCAGCTGACCGATGGCGTCGATGGCGTAGTCGGGGACGGCGTCGCCCTCGACCTCCGGCGGGTCGGTCGCCTCCTCCACCGGCTCGTCAAGGGGAGGACGGCGCCAGACGGCGACCATCCCCAGCGCCTTCGCCCCACCGACGTCGGCGCGGAGGTTGTCGCCCACCATGGCCGTCTCCTCCGGCCTCAGGCCCATCTCATCCAGGGCATACTCGAAGATGCGCGGGTGCGGCTTCAGGTAGCCAACGTCATGGGAGACGGCGACCACCTCGAAGAAGCCGCTGAGGCCGAGCCCGTCCATCTCCTCCCAGAAGCGCGCGGCCCGCTGTAGCCGCGGTTGGTCACCGAGCCCAGGCGGTACCCCTGCTCGCGCAGCCAGCGCAGGGTGTCGATGACGTCCGGGAACAGCTCGCGGCCCAGGAACCGGCCGCCCAGGTTCCACGTCTCCCACAGCTCCTCGCCCTGGCCGTCGCTCACACTGAGGCCCATGCGCCGGGCCACGTCGCGGCAGACGGCAGGGTAGCTGGGGCTGACCAGGTCGCCCTGGTAGGCGCGGTGGGTTGTCGCCTCCACGGCCAGACGGATCTCGCGGCCCAGGAAGCGGAGCTCGCCCTCCGGCTCGACGCCCCACGAACGCAGGAGGCCGGAGAGGCGGCCCACGGTCTCCTGCCTGATGACGTCGATCGGCGGCATGCGGGGGAAGTGCCAGACGGTGTCGCCGAGATCGAAGAGGACGGCGGTGATGCGGGAGGTCACTCCTGGTCTTCCTCCAGCATCTGCGCCTGCGCCTGCACGCGGACAGGCAGGCCCCAGATGTGGATGAAACCGGGCGCGGCCGCCTTGTCGAACTGGTCCGACTTGTCGTAGGTGGCCAGCGAGAAGTCGTACAGGCTCTTGGGGGACTTGCGGCCCACGACGACGGCCTGCCCCTTGTGCAGCTTGACCCGGACGGCACCCGTAACGTGGCGCTGCGTGGACTGGACGTAGGCCGCCAGGTCCTGGTGGTGGGCGGTGAACCACAGCCCGTAGTAGATGACCTCCGCGTACTCCTGGGCGATGCGCGCCTTGAGCCGCCGCTGGTCCCGCGACAGCGTCATCTGCTCCAGCGCCTCGTGGGCGCGGAGGAGGGTGACCGCGGCGGGGGCCTCGTACACCTCCCGCGACTTTATCCCCACCAGGCGGTCCTCCACCATGTCGATCCTGCCGACCCCGTGCTCTCCGGCCACCTCCTTGAGGGTCTGCACCAACGTCACCGGGTCGGTCTCCCGACCGTCGAGGGCGGCGGGTAGGCCCCGCTCGAAGGCGATCTCCACGTAGGCCGGCTTGTCGGGCGTCTGCTCCAGGGGCCTCGTCCACTCGAACACTTCCTCCGGGGGCTCCTGCCACGGGTCCTCCAGGACGCCGCACTCGATGCTGCGGCCCCAGAGGTTGGCGTCGATGGAGTAGGGGCTCTCGCGGGTGACGGGCACAGGGATGCCCTGCTCCTGGGCATAGGCGATCTCGCCCTCGCGGTCCATGTCCCACTCCCGCAGCGGCGCGACGATGCGCAGTTCGGGGGCGAGGGCCTGGACGGAGACGTCGAACCGCACCTGGTCGTTCCCTTTGCCGGTGCAGCCGTGGGCAACGGCCTGCGCGTCTTCGTCGCGGGCGGCGTCCACCAGCAGCTTGGCGATGAGCGGCCGCGACAGGGCGGTGGCCAGGGGATAGTGCCCCTGGTAGACGGCGCCGGCGGCCAGGGCGGGAAAGGCGAAGTGACGGATGAAGTCCGCCTGCGCGTCCCGCCAGAGGAAGCGGCCAGCCCCCGCGGCCAGCGCGCGCGACTGTAGCGTCTCGCGGTCGCGGTCCAGGCCCACGTCGACGGTGAGGGCGACGACGTCGAAGCCGCGCTCCTCCTTCAGCCAGCGGATGGCGACGGACGTGTCGAGGCCGCCGGAGTAGGCGAGGACGACCTTGTCCCCCATCGGTTCCCTACTTGACCGCGCCGGCTTCGAGCCGCGACAAAACCCTGTCCAGCACCTCCACCGCCTGGTCGACCTCCTCCTCGGTCACAGTGAGGGGAGGCATCAGGCGGAGGGCGCTGGGCTTGACGTTGTTGATGAGGAGGCCTTCCTGGATGGCGAGGGCGACCCCCTCCTCGGCGGACTCGCGGGCCAGCTCGAGGGCCCAGAGCAGGCCCGCCCCCCGCACCTCGGTCACCAGGGGGTGGCGGTCCGCCAGCGAGCGGAGGCGGCGCTCCAGGTGCCGGCCCCTCTGGGCCGCCTGGCCGGGGATGTCGTGGTCGAGCATGTACTTGAGCACGGTGAAGCCCACGTGGCAGGCCAGCGGGTTGCCGCCGAACGTTGTGCCGTGCTCTCCTACAGCGAAGACGGCGCAGTGGTCCTTCGCCAGGAACGCCCCGATGGGGAACCCCCCGCCGAGGCCCTTGGCCACGGCCATGACGTCCGGCTCCACGCCGAAGAGCTGGTAGGCGAAGAGACGGCCGCAGCGGCCCATCCCGCTCTGCACCTCGTCGAACATGAGGAGGATGCCGGCCTGGTCGCACCAGGCGCGGACCGCCTGGAGATAGCCGTCGGCGGGGAAGTTGACGCCGCCTTCACCCTGCACCGGCTCCAGCAGGACGGCCGCCGTCCGCCTGGAGGTCGCCTCCCTGATCGCGTCGATGTCGTTGAAGGGGACGCGGACGAAGCCTTCGGGCAGCGGCGTAAAGGGGGCGCGGTACTTCTCGGCGCCAGCGGCGGCCACGGTGGCCAGCGTCCGGCCGTGGAAAGCGTTCTCGGCGACGATGATCTCGTAGGCGCCGTTGCGCTTCTCCTTACCCCACTTGCGGGCCAGCTTGATGCAACCCTCGACGGCTTCGGCGCCGCTGTTGCAGAAGAAGACCTTGTCCAGGCAGGTGTTCTCGCAGAGGAGTTGGGCCAGGCGGACCTGAGGAATCGAGTAGTAGAAGTTGGAGACGTGCATCAGCGTCCCCGCCTGCTCCTGAACGGCCCGCACCACCTCCGGGTGGCAGTGGCCGAGGCTGACGGCGGCGATACCGGCGACGAAGTCGAGGTACTCCCGCCCCTTCTCGTCATAGACGCGGGTGCCTTCGCCACGGACCAGGGTCACGGGCAGCCGTTTGGTGGTGGCGAAGAAGTACTGACTCTCGAGTTCAGGCCAGCTGGTCATAACGCTCCCATCTCAGCCTACCACAGTCCCCACGAACTGCTCCTCCAGCGCGGAGAGCAAGGCGTGCTCGCTCCGGCCGTCGACGATGACGCTGCGGGCGCCGCCGGCGCTGGCGCGGAGGCACGCCTCCACCTTCGGGATCATCCCGCCTTCGACGACGCCAGACT
>JACOUE010000050.1 GCA_016178045.1 Chloroflexota bacterium | reverse complement strand
CCATATGAGCGGCGCCCGGCCCGCTTTAACATGACCGTAACAGTATCGACCGGTCGCAGGCTATCGGCGCCCTTATAATGACCGTCGGCCGAGTAACATAACGTCAGGAGGAAGCACCTTGAGCCCGGAACAGCGCGAAGACGATGTCCAGCGCGTTATCCAGCTCATCCGCGAGCATGACCTTCAGATAGTGGACCTGAAGTTCACGGACCTGCCCGGTCTCTGGCAGCACTTCTCCGTTCCAGCAGCTGATCTTCTGGAGCCGGACGGCGTGTGGACCGTGGGGATCGGCTTCGACGGGTCCAGCATCCGCGGCTTCCAGGAGATCCACGAGAGCGACATGCTACTCATCCCTGACCCGAACCGGGCCTTCATCGACCCCGCCTGTCAGATTCCGACCCTCTCCCTGGTGTGCGACGTGTACGACCCCGTTACGCGCCAGGCCTACTCCCGCGACCCCAGGTACGTCTCCAGGAAGGCGGAAGAGTACCTCCGCTCCACCGGCCTCGCCGACACCAGCTACTGGGGCCCCGAGCTTGAGCACTTCATCTTTGACGACATCCGCTTCTCTCAAGACGTCAACCACGGCTTCTACTTCATCGACTCGATCGAGGGCGAATGGAACAGCGGCCGGGAGGAGGGACCAAACCTCGGGTACAAGCCCCGCTACAAGGAAGGCTACTTCCCGGTGCCTCCCCACGACACCCTCCAGGACATCCGCAGCGAGATCATGCTCACCATGATCAACTGCGGGATCGAGATGGAGGTGCACCACCACGAGGTCGCCACCGCCGGCCAGGGCGAGTTCGACATGCGGTACGACTCCCTCACCAACATGGCCGACAAGGTGCTCATGTACAAGTACATCGTCAAGAACATCGCCCGCAAGCACGGCAAGGTCGCCACCTTCATGCCCAAGCCGCTGTTCAACGACAACGGCTCCGGCATGCACACCCACCAGAGCCTCTGGAAGAACGGGGAGAACATCTTTTACGAACCTGAGGGGTATGCCCTGATCAGCCAGACCTGCCACTACTACATAGGCGGGTTGCTGAAGCATGCCGCCGCCATCCTCGCCTTCGCGGCCCCCACCACCAACTCCTACCGCCGCCTGGTCCCCGGCTTCGAGGCGCCCGTCAACCTCATGTACTCCCAGCGCAACCGCAGCGCCTGCGTACGCATTCCGGTCTACAACACGGACCCGCGGCAGAAGCGCGTCGAGTTCCGCCCGCCCGACCCGGCCTGCAACCCCTACCTCGCCTTCCCCGCAATGCTGATGGCCGGCCTCGACGGTATCGAGAACGAGATCGACCCCGGCCCGCCGGTGGACAAGGATGTCTACACCCTGCCCCCGGACGAGGCGGCCAAGATCCCTACCACTCCCGGCTCCTTGGAGGAGGCTCTCCACGCCCTTGAGGAGGACCACGACTTCCTCATCAAGGGAGGCGTCTTCACCACCGACGTCCTGGAGACGTGGCTGGAGCTTAAGCGCACCAGGGAGATACCCGAGGTCAACCTGCGGCCCCACCCCTGGGAGTTCCGGCTGTACTTCGACGTGTGAGGAGGTCGATCGCCCGTACCTGACCCCGCCATGCCATCGCCAAAGGGAAGCCGGCGCGCTTCCCTTTGGCATCTCTGGCACCCCCGGCACCGCAAATCGAGGTGATGACGAATGGAGAACGACCGCGAGAGTAAGGACTACGTCCTCCAGATGGCAAAGGCGGAGGACGTCAAGTTCATCCGCCTCTGGTTCACCGACATCCTCGGCTCCCTGAAGACCATCAACATTACGGTGGAGGAACTGCCCGAGGCGCTGGACGACGGCATCGGCTTTGACGGCGCCGCCATCCAGGGGTTCGCCCGCCTGGACGAGAGCGACATGATCGCCATGCCGGACCCCACGACCTTCGTCATCCTCCCCTGGCGGCCCCAGGAGAAGCGCGTCGCCCGCATGATCTGCGACATCCTCCTCCCGGACGGCCGCCCCTTCGAGGGGGACCCCCGCTACGTCCTACGCCGCAACCTGGAGCGGGCCGCAAGGCTGGGCTACACCTTCTACGTGGGGCCCGAGGTGGAGTTCTTCTACTTCGAGAGCGCCGAGAGCCCCGTGCCCCTGGACAAGGGCGGCTACTTCGACCTTACCCCCCTGGACGAGGCCACCGACCTCCGTCGCGAGACCGTCCTCGCCCTGGAGGAGATGGGCATCGAGGTCGAGCACAGCCACCACGAGGGCGCTCCCAGCCAGCACGAGATCGACCTCCACTACACGGACGCCCTCACCATGGCCGACAACACCATGACCTTCCGCCTGGTGGTGAAGGAGGTCGCCCTCAAGCAGGGCGTCTACGCCACCTTCATGCCCAAGCCCCTGGCCGACATGAACGGCTCCGGCATGCACATCAACCAGTCGCTCTTCCGCGGCGAGACCAACGCCTTCTTCGGCCCGGACGACGAGCACCACCTGTCGGCCATCGCCAAGGGGTACGTCGCCGGCCTGCTCCGTCACGCCCGCGAGATCACCCTTGTCGCGAACCAGTGGGTGAACTCGTACAAGCGGCTGGTCTCCGGCACCGGCCCCCTGGGCTTCGAGGCGCCAGTCTACGTCTCCTGGGCCACCCGCAACCGCTCCGACCTCATCCGCGTGCCGGAGTACCGCCGGGGCAAGGAGGAGTCGATGCGCATCGAGTACCGGGCGCCGGACCCGGCCTGCAACCCGTACCTGGCGTTCGCGGCGATGCTCGGCGGCGGCCTGGAGGGGATCGAGAAGGAGTACCCCTGCCCGGACCCGATGCAGGAGAACGTCTTGGCGATGAGCGAGGAGGAGAAGCGGGCCCGCGGCATCGCCCACCTGCCCGGCTCGCTGTGGGAGGCGATCGAGGTGGCCGAGGGGTCGGACCTCTTGCGCCGCTGCCTGGGCGACCACGTCCTGGAGAGCCTGATCACGAACAAGAAGCTGGAGTGGCGCGACTACCGCCGCCAGGTCACGGACTACGAGATCCGCCGCTACCTGCCGATGCTGTAGGCGTCGTACTTTCTGTTATTCCGAGCGAGGCCAACAGTCTCAAAGCGCTACATTTCACTGCGCGGTACAAGCCAGGAGAGCGCCGCCGCTCCCTGCCGCCAGGGATAAACGCCGTCGCACTCTGCGCGGCGTTGCTCGACGCCTATCTAGTCCAGCAACGTCATCAGCAGGCCGGCCACAGGCACCAGCCGCTCGTTGACGGGGTCGGGGGCCAGGCTAAACCCTTCCAGGGTGAACGCACCGAGTAGTGTCTGGCTGCCTTCGTCGCCGAAAATGCAGAGGCTGGTCAACGTTTCGTCCCCGATACGCAACGACACCTCAGCAGCGTCCCTTTCGATGAACCGATTGTCTGCCGTCCTCAACTGACGCTTCAAAGTTGGACGGTGTCCCAGGCGCTCCAGTATCTCCCTTGGCACCCACGTCCAGGTAGCGCCCGTGTCTACCAGCGCTTGGACTTCCTCGAAGCGCCGCCTATCAGGATCTCCGATCGCTATGGTCACGTAGAAGACGCTCATCAGGGCTATCGTAGTGGACTTCTGGCCTCGTGTCTATCGGACCGCTATGGGCCCGCGCCTACCGTCGCCGCCGCCTCCGCCCCAGTGAAGATGAACGCCGTCGAGTCCTGGACGGCGTTGAACAGCGGCTGCGGCCCCAGGCCGACAAGGAACACCCCGATGAGCAGCACCGCCAGCGCCGCGTATTCCACCCACGGCGTCGGGAAGCGCGTCGGCTCCTCCGGCTCGCCCAGGTACATGTGCTTCACCACGACCAGGTAGTAGTAGAGCGATACGAAGCTGGTGAACACCGCGATCGACGCCAGCCAGAGCAGGTCTTCCTCCACCGCCGCCTGGAACAGGATGAACTTCGTCACGAAGCCGGCGAACAGCGGCATCCCCGCCAGCGAGAACAGCGATATCGAAAGCGCCAGGGCCAGGAACGGCGCCCGCTCCGCCAGGCCATCGTAGTCCGCGATCTCGTCCTTCTCCGTCCAGTTGAAGTAGATGATGGCGCACACGAAGGCGGCCAGGTTGCTGATGACGTACCCCGCCAGGTGCAGCACCAGGGCGCTGGCGGCGTCGGCGTTGTCCGCGGAAAGGGCGGCGATGCCCATCAGCAGGTACCCCACCTGCCCTATGCTCGAGTAGGCTAGCAGCCGCTTGATATTGTGCTGCTGGATCGCCACCAGGTTCCCCAGCAGCATCGTCGCCGCCGAGAGCCCGGCCAGGAACAGGCGCCAGTCGTCCACCAGGGGCAGGAACGCCATCGCGAACAGCTTCAGGAACAGCGCGAACCCTCCCGCCTTGGAGATGGCGGATATGAGCGCCGTCACCGGCAGCGGGGCGCCCTCGTAGGCGTCCGGCGTCCACATATGGAAGGGGACCGCCGCCACCTTGAACCCCAGCCCGGCGATGATCAGCACCAGCCCCAGGAACAGCGTCAGCTCGAAGCCGGACGTGTCGCCCGTCAGCACCTCGTGGATGCCCTCGAACTGCGTGGTGCGGGTGACGCCGTAGATCAGGCTCATACCGAACAGGAAGATCGCCGAGGAGAAAGCGCCCAGCAGCATGTACTTCAGCCCGCCCTCGTTGGAGCGCAGGTCGAACTTGGCGTACGAAGTGAGCACGTAGAGGCTGAAGCTGAGCAGCTCCAGCGAGATGTACGCCGTCAGCAGCTCGCGCGCCGCCGCCATGTAGCTCCCGCCGATCACCGTCAGCAGGATCAGGGCGTAGTACTCGCCGGGGTGGAGCAGGCGGTCCTTCACGAAGCGGGCGGAGGCAACGCAGGCGAAGACGCCGATCAGCCCGAAGAAGACGCGGAAGAACGTGGTGTAGTTGTTGACCTCGATCAGGTTGGCGAAGTTCGTGTCGTCGTTGAGCCAGATAAGGGAGGTCAGCGTAGAGGCGAGGGCGCCCGCCGCCGCCAGGTACCCCAGCCAGTCCTTCCGCAGCCTTCCCCAGAACAGGTCGACGCTCACCAGCATCGCCGCCCAGCCGGCGAGGACGTACTCGGGCGCCAGCAGCGACCAGTCGAGGTTCATGGCCCCCTACCCTTGGCCGCCTCCGGGGCACGGAACAGGGCCCCACCCCGCTCCGTGTTCCTTGTTCCTTGTTCCTGCCATCTACGTTATCCCCGGCAGCCGGCTAACCGTGGCCGCGATGCGGTCAACGAAGGGCATCGGCCACATGCCCATGAAGGCGATGAAGAAGATGAGCACCGCCCCCCCGAACTGCTCGCCGATGCGCATCTCCTTGAGGGACGCCCAGCGCTCGTTGAACGGGCCGAAGAAGGCGAAGGCCAGCATGCGCAATATGTACGTCGCCGTTATCGCCGCCGCGAGGATGCCCAGGGCGCCCGCCCAGATGTAGTCGGCCTGGAACGTCCCCACGAAGATGTGGAACTCCGCGACGAAGCCGGCCAGCCCCGGCAGGCCCAGCGACGACAGCCCGGCCACCGCCCAGTAGGAGGCGTGCCTCGGCATGTTGCGCGACAGCCCGCCGAAGATCGTCATGTCGCGGGCGTGGGCCTGGTCGTAGATGGCGCCCACCATGGCGAACATGAGGGCGGTCATCACCCCGTGGGCGAACATCTGGAGCACCGCCCCGTTGATGCCGATCTCGTTCATCGTGGCCAGGCCCATCAGCACGTAGCCCATGTGGCTCACGCTGGAGTAGCCCACCATGTACTTCAGGTCGCGCTGGGCCATCGCCGAGATGGCGCCGTACAGCGCCCCCGTCACCCCCAGCGTCATCAGCACCGGTGCCCAGAACGCGGCCCCCTCGGGGAAGAGCGACATACCGACGCGCAGGATACCGAAGGCGCCCAGCTTCATCAGCACGCCGGCGTGGAGCATGCTCACCGCCGTCGGCGCCGCCACATGCCCGTCCGGCGACCACGTGTGGAAGGGCCACAGCCCCGCCAGCACGCCGAAGCCCAGCATGAAGAAGGGGAAAAACGTCTTCTGGAAGTTCTCGCCGTAGGTGACGGAGCCCAGCACCGGCAGGTCGAAGCTGCCCTGCCCCGCCTCGACGAAGGTGGCGAAGATGGCGATGAAAATCAGGACGCTGCCCGCCACCAGGTACAGCACCAGCTTCATGGCACCGTACTCTTTCGTCCGCACGAAGGTCCCGAAGTCCGTGCTCGACCCCCAGACGGCGATGAGGAGGTACATCGGCAGCACCGCCAGTTCGTAGAAGAAGAACAGGAAGAACAGGTCCACGGACTCGAACACGCCGTAGACGCCGCCCACCATCAGGAACAGCAGGATGAAGAAGTCCTTGTTTCGGTACTCGATGTTCCAGGACATGAAGACGCCGGCGAAGATGACGATCCCCGTAAGCAGCACCAGCGGCGCCGCGATGCCGTCCACGGCCAGGTGGTAGGTAATCCCCTTCTCGCCCAGGAAGGCCACATTCCCCAGCCAGTCCAGCTGGAGCTCGAAGGCGTAGCCCCCGTCGTCGAACTGGTACTTGCCGAAGATGATCAGCGACAGAATGAACAGGCTCGACCCCGACATCAGCGCCACGTAGCGCACGACGTCCCTGTGCCGGGAGGGGATCGCCATGAGCAGGCCCGCCGTCCCCGCCGGCACCGCTATCGTCGCGAATACCGCCCAGTCCACGCCTACCCCCTACCCTTCCCCGCCCTCGGGACACGAAACACGAGACAGGAGACACGGGGGTGGGGCCGTGATCCGTGTTCCCTGTTCTCTGTTCCAGCCGTCACACCCGCACCGCCAAGAACACGATCGCCAGGATGATCACGCCCATGACGATGGCCAGGGCGTAGTTGGGCAGGCGCCCCGTCTGCGAGAACTTCATCTGGAACCCGGAGAACACCGCCAGCCCGGCCGAGCCGTCGACACCCGTGTCGTTGACCACGTTGCGGTCGAACCAGGCGATGACGTTGCCACCGACCAGCACCAGGTTGTTGATCGCCCACTGGTAGGCGTCGTCGAAGTAGTAGCGGTTCTTCCACAGCTTGTACAGCGGCCGGAACCTCTCCCCTAACTGGCGCGCCTGTTCGGCCTCGCCGAACCACAGGGCGTAGGCGAAGGCCATCCCGCCTACGGCGGCCAGGCTGGAGCTGATGGCAGCGACCACCGGGAACGCGAACTCCTGCGCCTCGTCCAAAAAGACGAACTCACCGATGCCGCCCGGGAACCCCAGCGCCCGTCCCACCTGGTCGAAGGCCCAGAAGCCCGCTATCACGGCGAGCGCCGCCAGCACCAGGACCGGCAGCGACATCACCGGCGGCGCCTCGTGGGCGTGCTCGTGGGCGTGGTCGTCGCGGGGGCGGCCCGTGAAGACCAGCAGGTACAGCCGGGTCATGTAGACCGCGGTGAGGAAGATGCTGAACACCAGGAACGCCACCACTATCCACGCCAGCTCGTCCGCGGCGACGTTCACGATCTCGTCCTTGGCCCAGAAGCCGGAGAAGGGGAAGATGCCGATCATCGCCAGCGTCCCCACGGCGAAAGCCAGCGCGGTGAGGGGCATCTTCCTCGCCAGGCCGCCCAGCTCCCACACCTCCTGCCGCTCGGTGCCGTGGATCACCGACCCAGCCCCCATGAACAGCAGGGCCTTGAAGAACCCGTGCACGAACAGGTAGAACAGGGCCGCCGTCACCGAATGAGCGCCGAGGGCCACCATCATCAGGCCCAGGCTGTTCATCGTCGAGTAGGCGACGACCCGCTTGATGTCGGTGGCAACGATGGCCATCGTCGCCGAGAGCATCACCGTGGTCAGGCCGATAGCTGTGACCACGTCCAGCGCCACCGGGTCGGCCACGACGAACAGCGGCATCATCCGGGCGACCAGGTACACCCCCGCGACCACCATCGTCGCGGCGTGGATCAGGGCGGAGACCGGCGTCGGGCCCTCCATGGCGTCCGGCAGCCACACGTGCAGCGGGAACTGGGCCGACTTCCCCACGGCCCCGGCGAACACGAATAGCACCGCCGTCGTCAGGTACTCGGCGCTGTAGCCGCCGTCTTGGGCGAACTCGATGATCTCGCGGATACTGAAGGTGCCGGCCTCCCGCCACAGCAGGATGATGCCGATGAGCAGCCCCACGTCGCCGATGCGAGTGGTGATGAACGCTTTCTTCGCCGCCTCCGCCGCCGATCGCCGCTCGTGCCAGAAGCCGATGAGCAGGTAGGAGCAGAAGCCCACGCCCTCCCAGGCCACATAGAGCAGCAGGAGGTTGTCGGCCAGCACCAGGGTAATCATGGCGGTAACGAACAGCGTCATCGCCGTGAAGAACCAGCCGTAGCGGGGGTCGCCCTTCATATAGCCCACCGAGTAGATCTCGATCAGCGTGGAAACGAAGGTGACCACGGCCAGCATGACGATGGCCAGCTGGTCCACCATGAAGCCCAGGCGCAGGTTGAACGTGTCGAACTCCACCCAGTCGGTGCCGGAGACGACGCCGGCGAACCCCTCGCGTCCCACCTCGTCCAGTAAGTCGGCCAGGACGGGGATGAACAGGGCGAACGACGCGGCTATCGCCCCGATGGCGAGCCAGTCGCCCTTTCGCGGCAGGTACTTGCCGAAGAGCAGGAGCGCGGCGAAGGCCGCGGCGGGCACCGCCGGCAGCAGCCAGGCGTCGTCCATCCCCACCGCTACGCCTCCCCGCCCAGAACCCAGAACCTAGAACCCAGAACCATGGCGCCGGCCGGTTCTAGGTTCTCGGTTCTAAGTTCTCCTCGCCCTACCATTTCATGATGTCCACTTCGTCCACGTTGGCCGTGGCCTTGTTGCGGTAGATGCGCAGGACGATGGCGAGGGCGAGTCCCACCTCGGCCGCCGCCACCGTGATCACGAAGATGGCGAAGATGAGGCCGGTGAACTCCTCCGGCGCCAGGTACACGGCGAAGGCGATGAAGTTGATGCTCACCGCCTGGAGCATCAGCTCCACCGACATTAGGATGAGCACGGCGCTGCGCCGGGCGAGCACGCCGTAGATGCCGAGCGAGAAGAGGATGGAGCTGAGGACGAGAAAGTGCTGGATGGGGATCATTCGCCCTCTTCTCCTCGGGCCAGGACGATGGCGCCGATAAGCGCCACGATGAGCACCAAGGAGGCGAGCTCGAAGGGGACGGCCCAGTTGCGGAAGAGAACGTCTCCCAGCGCCTCGATGGGTATGACGTTGATCTTCTCGGTGGCGCCCAGCGCTTCCCAGTCGGTCCCCACGACAGCGAGGATCGTCACGCTCAGGAAGGCCGCCGCCGCCATCGCCGCGAACGGCCGCTGCGGCCCGTCCAGCGCCTGCGGCACGTCCCGCACCCGCGTCAGCATCATGGCGAAGAGGATAAGGATGGTGACGGCGCCGCCGTAGATCAGCACCTGAACGATGGCCAGGAACTCCGCGGAGAGGAGGAGGAACAGCCCGGCCACGGCCACCAGCGCCAGTATCAGGAAGAGGGCGGAGTGGACGACGTTGCGGGCCACCACCACGCCCAGGGCGCCGATGACCGTCATCCCGGCGACGACGTAGAATATGCCCTCTTCGTAGGTCATTCGCCGGCCCTGAGGAGACCACTGCCGGTCGGGGCTGGCACAAAAGCCGTGCCCCTCCGCCTACGATTAGAAAGGGACAGACCTCGCGGTCTGCCCTCAGCTAAGTCCCAGCGCAACGCCAGTCTGCACTTGTGCTGCTACTCTTCACCGCTCTCTTCTTTGGCCGCCGCCGCTTCCTGCTCTTCGGCCGTGCGCTCCTTGGGCGTCCAGCCGGAGTGGGCCACCCCCATGGGCTCGCGGAACGGGTCCTTCAGCCTCCCTTTCTTGTGGTCGGCGAGGAGGCCGTCAAGGTCGATGACCAGGTCCCGGCGGTCGTAGCGGGACAGCTCGATGCCGGACCAGGTGTTGTTCATGACGATGGCGTCGAAGTTGCACACCTCCACGCAGATGTTGCAGCGCATGCAGCGTGCGTAGTCGATGTAGAACCGGTCGACGATCTTCTTGCGCTTGCTCTTCCCCTCAGCGTAGTTAGGGTTGTCCTTCATCGTCACTGTCATGCAGTCGACGGGGCAGTAGCGGGCGCAGACCTGGCAGCCGGTGCAGAACGGCTCGTCGATGTCGCCGTCCCAGAGCAGGACCGGCAGGCCGCGCGAGCGGTGGGGCAGGTCCTTCTTCTCCGTCGGGTACTGCACGGTCACCGGCTTGCGCAGCGCCGCCGATATCGTCGTCCCGATGGACTTGATGATTCCCAGCAATCTAGCTCACCCTCTCGTATGTGACAGTGGTAAAGCGCGGCGAATACGGCTCGGCCGCCTGGCGGGCGCCCCGGTAGGTCAGGTAGGCCGCCAGCAACGTCGCCGAACCGGACAGCACGCCCAGTGTCCAGTCGGGCCAATCATACACCAGCACCAGTCCGTTGAGAATTATCTGGAGGAAGGCGAAGGGCAGCAGCACCTGCCAGCAGAAGCTCATCATCTGGTCGATGCGCAACCGGGGCATCGCTGCCCGCATCCAGATGAAGAAGAGGAGAAAGGCGGACGTCTTCAGCACGATCAGGACCACCTGGAGGGCTGCGCCCGCCTCGTTGCCCAGCGGCCAGTTCCAGCCGCCCAGGAAGATCAGCGCCCCCAGCACCGACAGGAGGAACGTTGTCCCGTACTCGGCCAGCTGAAACATCGACCAGCGGATGCCCGAATACTCCACGAAGGGCCCACCAACGACCTCCGACTCCGCCACCGGGATGTCGAAGGGCTGGCGGTAGACCTCGGCCAGGCCCGCCACCGCGAACAGGAAGAACGCCAGCGGCTGCCACACCAGGTAGGGCACCCGCCCCTGCCCGTCCACGATCTCGGCCAGGTTGAGCGAGCCGCGGCCATCCCCGGTGTGAGCGATCATCGCCACCGCCACCACTGCCAGGATCAGGGGGATCTCGTAGCTGATGAGTTGGGCGGCGGCCCGCACCCCGCCCAGTAGGGCGTACTTGTTGTCCGACCCCCAGCCCGCCATCACGAAACCCACGATGGACATGCTGGACACCGCCACGATGAAGAACAACCCCATGCTCAGGTTGCGCACGAACAGGTCGGCGGTGAAGGGCAGCGTTACGAAGGCCAGGAACACCGGCACCACCACCACGTACGGCGCCAGCTCGAACGTCCAGCGGTCGGCGCTGCTCGGCCGCAGGTCCTCCTTGGTCAGCAGCTTGATGGTGTCAGCAATCGTCTGCAGAGTGCCGTGAGGACCCACCCGCATGGGCCCCAGCCGCATCTGGATGCGCCCGAAAATCTTGCGCTCCAAGTAGTTGAGGACGATGGGCGTAAGGGGCAACAGTACGGCGATGACCGCCAGCCGCAGGAGCGCGTCTACCCAGGGGTTGTCGGCGATCACCGGTCCACCTCGCAGAGGACGATGTCGATGGAGCCCAGGATGATGATGGCGTCCGCCACGTAGTTGCCCGCGCTCATCGCCTTCAGCGCCGAGAGGTTGGAGAAGGCGGGCGACCGTATCTTGAGGCGGTACGGCTTGTCGCCGCCCTTGGAGACGAGGTAGATGCCGTACTCGCCGCGGGGCGTCTCAGTCCGCATGTAGATCTCGCCGGGCGGCAGGCGGAGGATGCGCTTCATCCCTTCCACCATCGTCGGCCCGTCCTTGGGTATCTGCGCCAGCGCCTGCTCCACGATGAGGGCCGACTGCCGCATCTCCTCCAGCCGCACCAGGTAGCGGTCGAAGACGTCGCCATTGGTGCCCGTCGGTATCTGGAAGTCGAACCGGTCGTATATGGAGTACGGCTCGGCGCGGCGGAGGTCGTGCTTGACGCCGCAGGCCCGCAGCATCGGCCCGCTCAGGCCCCAGTTGATGGCGTCCTCGGGCGACACCGGGCTCAGGCCTCGGCAGCGGGCGACGAACACCTCGTTCTCCGTCATCAGCCCGTCGATGTCCTCGATGCCCTTGCGCGCCTCCGCCAGCACGTAGCGGCAGCGCTCCTCGAACCCCTCGGGCACGTCCCAGGCCACGCCGCCGGGCCGGAAGTAGTTGTACATCATCCGCTCGCCGGTGATCTCCTCGAAGAAATCCTGGATCGTCTCCCGCTCGCGGAAGCTGTACATGAACGGCGTCCCGAATAGCCCGATGTCCGTCCCGAAGGCACCGGTGAACATGAAGTGGCTGGAGATGCGGTTCAGCTCGCTCAGGATGACGCGGATGTACTCGGCGCGCTCCGGCACCTCCAGCCCGGCCAGCTTCTCCACGGCCAGCACGTAGCCGAGCTCCGTGTTGAACTGGGCCAGGTAGTCGGTGCGGTCCTGGTAGCCGATGGCCTGGCGGTAGTCGCAGTTCTCGGAGAGCTTCTCCGCCCCCCGGTGCATGTAGCCGATGACCGGGTCCACGTCCACCACCACTTCGCCGTCCACGGTCAGGATCATGCGGAAGACGCCGTGGGTAGCCGGGTGCTGCGGCCCCACGTTTATGTTGAGGTCGATCGTCTCGAGCTCGTGCTCGGCGGGCGCCTGGTACTCGGTGGTCATCTATTCCTCACCACGACCCGGCCTGAAGGCCGGGGCATCCCCGCTCGATGCCACACCCTTCAGAGTGCGGTCCTGCCCGAGAATCCTACCCGCCACCGTCCTCCTCCGCCACCCGGCGCAGGGCCTCCTGCACCGACTTCCGCTCATCCTCCGGCGACAGGCCCTGGGCCCGTGCCTCGTCCCGCGCCTTCTTTATCGCTTCCGCCTTCTTCTGGGCCAGCGCGATCTTCGCCGCCCGGTCCTCGGCGGGCTTGGCGGCCGCCGGCGCCGGAGCGGGCGCTGCGGGCGTGGCTGCCCCCTCGAACGCCTTCAACGCCTCCTGGACGGCCTTCCGCTCCTCCTCGCCGGAGAGCCCGCCGGCGCGGGCCTCCTCGCGGGCCTTCTTGATCACCT
>JACOUE010000049.1 GCA_016178045.1 Chloroflexota bacterium | reverse complement strand
GACGGAGGGCGAGGGCCTCCTGGCCGACGAGGCCGTGCGCTCGCAGGTCGAGCGCTACCTGCCGTACAAGCGGCTGGCCCGGCCGGAGGAGATCGCCGGGGCGGCCGTCTTCCTCGCCTCGGACGCGGCGGAGTACCTAACGGGCCAGGTCATCTGGATCGAGGGCGGCGTCCTGGGCCACGTGTAGTCATTCGTGCACCGCCCAGTTCGGCGTCTCGCCGGTGATACCCTCCGTCCGCAGCGCCTCGACCTCCTCCTCCGACAGCCCCAGCAGGCCCCGCAGCACGTAGTCGTTGTGCTCCCCGAAGCACGGCGCGGGCAGGCGCACGTGGCCCGGCGTCTCGCTAAACCGCCAGTGGGGCCCCTCCATCTCCCACGTCCCCGCGTCGGCGTGCGCGACCGTCTCGAAGAAGCGGCGCGAGCGCAGGTGCTCGCTCTGGAACACCTCCGGCACGCTCAGCACGGGTGAGGCGGGGACGCCGGCCGCGGCCAGGGCGTCCGCCGCTTGTTCCTTCGTGCGCTCCTTCGTCCAGGCGGCGATGATCGCGTCCAGGGCGTCCTGGTTGCGGTAGCGGCTGACCACGTCGGCGAAGCGTTCGTCCTTGTACTCGCCGATGACATTGATCAGGTTCTCGCGCTGCGCCACCTCGACGTACTGGCCGCGGCCGCGGCGCCGCCGCTGCCACCGGGCCAGGGCGAGCGCCCCGGCCGCGGCCACCCCGGCCATGGGGTCGCCGTAGCTGATGCCCGTCTTCTGGGGCGGGCCGTCGGCGTAGCCGGTGAGGTGGCACAGGCCCGAGAGCTGCTCCACGTTCGTCCCGTAGGCGATGAAGTGGGCCTCCGGGCCCGTCTTGCCGTGGCTGGGCATGGAGATGAAGATCAGCTGCGGCTTCACCTGCGAGAGGACCTCGTACGTCAGGCCCAGGTTCTCCATCACCTCCGAGCGGAAGTTCTCGATCACCGCGTCGGAGACAGCGACGAGGCGCAGGAACAGCTCCTTGCCCCGGGGGTGGGAGAGGTCCAGGGCGCAGCCGTACTTGTTGCGGTTGACGTGGTTGAAGTAGGGCGACTTGTTCCACACCCGCTCGACGTTCGGCGGTTGGCCGGTGAAGGCGCGCAGCAGGTCCCAGTTGTTGACGGCCTCGATCTTGATCACCTCGGCGCCCATGTCGGCCAGGAGGCGGGTGGCGTAGGGCCCGGCCCAGGCCATTGTCAGGTCGAGGACGCGGACGCCGTGCAGGGGGAGGCGCTCCATATTTTCGGTTTACCCCAGCCTGAAGGCTGGGGCATCCTCCCGCCCTGATGCCGCAGCCTTCAGGCTACGATTCTGATCCACCATCGTCACACCACTCCCGCAGCCCGCAGCCGCGTGGAAGTACTCCCGCGCCCGAAGCTGCGGGGAGTCGAGGTGGTCCTGAAGTGTGTGCACGCTGGCGATGGGCGCGCGGGCCTCGCCGGCGCGCCGGTATACGTCCTTCGCCTTCTGCTCCGCCGCCCAGGCGTAGACGATGGCCTCCAGTTCATCGTTGTGCTGGAGGCGCGAGTAGTTCGTGCGGAAGCGCTCGTCCTCGATGAGGTCTTCGCGGCCGAGGGCGCGACAGAACCAGGGCCAGTTGCGGGGCATGACGTGCAGGCCGATGTGGCCGTCGGCGGTGGGGAAGACGCCCACCATCCCGGACATCACGTTGCCCCGCCGCTTGCTGATGTCGCGCTTCAGGTAGGCCCACCAGGGCAGGTACAGCTCCAGCACCGAGGCCATGCACTCCATCGCCGCGATACCGATGTGCTGGGGCACGTCGAAGGCGTCGGCGTAGTGGGCGGCGAGGGCGGCGGCGGCGAAGGCCTGGAGCCCCGCCTGGTACTCGGCCTGGTAGCCGGCGTTCTTGAGCGGCTCGCGGTCCGGCTCGCCGGTGAGGGACATCTGGCCGCCGGCGGCGAAGGCGGTGAGGTTCGTGGCCGGGCGGCCCGCCCAGGGGCCGTCCTGCCCGTAGGGCGTGACGGAGAGGAGGACGATGCGCCGCTTGATCCGCCTCAGCTCCTCGAACCCCAGGCCCAGCGCGTCCATGCGCCCCGGCGGGAACGACTCGACCACCACCTCCGCCTCGGCGAGGAGGCGGCGGAAGAGGGCGGCGCCGGTGGGCCGCGCAATGTCCAGGGTGACGGAGCGCTTGTTTGTGCCCAGGTAGAGCCAGAGCGCGCCCGTCTCCGGGTCCGGCCGGTCCTTCGGAAAGGGGCCGTGGCGACGGAGAGGGTGACCGCCGGGCGGCTCGAGGATCAGCACCTCCGCGCCGTAGTCGCCGAAGAGCTTGGTGCAGTAGGCGCCGGCGACGCCGTCGGACAGGTCGAGGACGCGCAGGTCGGCCAGGGACGAGTCGGGATCCGACATGGCGGGCTATAGGGTAACACGAGACATGAGAGACGTGACACGCGACACGGGACACGGTACGTGTTTCGTGTCCCGTCCGTCAGATGTTCGAGCGGCTCTGGCCGCCGTCGACCACGACCGTCGAGCCGGTGACCCAGGAGGCGCGCGGCGAGCACAGGAACACGACCACATTCGCCACCTCCTCCGCCGTCCCGAAGCGGCCGATGGGGATGTTCTCCTTCACGAAGCGCGCCATCCCCTCCGGGTCCTCCTGCTGACGCCGCCACCAGGTGCCGCCCGGGTGGCTGATGGAGCCCGGCGCCACCGTGAGGACGCGGATGTTGTCGGGGGCCAGGACGGTGGCCATGGCGCGGGCGTGGCTGATGAGCGCGGCCTTGGCGGCGTTGTAGGCGGGATGGCCGCCCGCCTCGCGGCCCCAGATGGACGACAGGTGAACGATGACGCCGCCGCCCTGCCGTCGCAGGTGGGGGACGACCAAGTCCGTGCAGCGCACGGCGATGAAGAACAGCGACTCGAGGGCCCGCCGGAAGACGGCCTCGTCCTCACCGGGGACGGAGGCGTGGACGCTATTGACCAGGATGTCGATGCGGCCGAAGGCGTCGGCGGCGGCCTGCACCAGGCGCTCGCAGCTCCCGGCCGCCGGGAGGTCGCCGGGGACAGCGAGGGCGGTCGTCCCCTTCGTCTCGACCTCGGCGGAGGTCTCCGTGAGCGCGGCTTCGTCGCGGGCGGCGATGGCGAGGCGGCAGCCCTCCTCGGCGAGGGCGAGGGCGACGGCGCGGCCGATGCCGCGGCTGCCGCCGGTGATGACCGCTACCTTATCGCGGAGGCCGAGGTCCATGGTTTGATTGAAGGGAGGACAAGGACGGTCGCGTCATGAGGTCAGGCAAAAATACCAGACCCTATTCTTGGCCCTCTGTTCGCAGCGAACCGTTTTCATCACAGACAGTTGGCCTGAATCGTCGAGTTTCCGCAACAGCTTCCGGAGAGGAAGACCGTCGCGATGGTTCTTCACGAAAATACCGTTCCTAATCAAAACGGGCATCACGTCTTTGGGCCTAGCAGTGTCCACACCGCTCTCCCTAAGCCATGCCTCGATTAGCTGGTCAATCCGGCGAGCAAGCTCTAACAAGTCCGGAGAAGGCGTAAGGGTCTTCCTTTTTCCTTTGACTGAAGATGAGGGGTTGCCATGGTCGGCTGAGGCCTCATGGACTTGGTTGCGCCCCTCAGCTGCTGCGACCACCTCCTGATAGATCCGGACTTTCTTTTGAGTGGGAATAGCGTTCCCGTGGGGGAAAGGGACACCGTAGAAATCCGTAGGGATATCTTTCAACCAACGACCCAGGTGGCCATATGGCTTGGTGGCCCGGACTTCGAGACACTCTGCGACGGCGTCGCGCACCTTCGAGTGCAGCAGAACTACAAACCGGGGCCGGTACTTGCGAATGTCGCTTAGCAGTCGCTCGCAATCGCCTTGTGAGGGCCAGATCTTGCTGCTCTTGCTTTCTGCCCATTGAAGCACCAAATCGGTAATGCCGTAGTTCCATCGGTTCCGGTTTATCTCGACTGAGCCGAAGACGATCTGATCTGCAACCTGTTTGTCAACGGGCTGCGTTATCAATCCAGCTTGGAGCAACTGATTCCAAAAGGCGGAGTTAACTGAAAAGTAGTGGCCCTTCCGGCTGGATCCTGTGGCGGGATTCAGTCCAACGAAGAGAACATCTAATCCATGCCGCAAAAAAGGCTTTAGTCTAGAGACTTCCAATGCAGAACCCCTTCCTGCTACTCCGGCGGCCGCAGCGGCGGCGGGCGCTCTCCGGCGGCGTAGCGCCTAAGCCACTCCGCCATCTGGGGGTCGGCAAGCGTGTCGCGGTGGGCGCGCACCTCCAGCTCCAGCGCCTCCTCCATCGGCAGCGTGAGGCCCTCGAGGACGGCGCGACGGTCGTTGCGCATGGCGGTCTGAGGGTAGGCAGAAAGCGCGGCCGCCACCTCCAGCGCCCGCGACAGCGCCTGTCCCTCCGCCACCACCTCCTGCACCAGCCCCATTCGTTGCGCCTGGTCGGCGTCGATGAGGACGCCGGTCTCGATCAGGTAGAGGGCGTTGCCCAGCCCGACGATGCGGGGCAAGCGCTGGGTGCCGCCGTCCACCAGGGGCACGCCCCAGCGCCGGTTCAGCACCCCGAACTGGGCGTTGCGGGACGCGATGCGGAAGTCGCACCAGCAGGCCAGCTCCAGCCCGCCGGCGGTGCAGTAGCCGTTGACGGCGGCGATGGTCGGCTTGGCGACGTCCGTGATGCGGGAGATGCCCATGGGGCCCGACTCGCGGGCGCCGGGGCGGCCGCCCAGCCCGCCGACGTCCTTCAGATCGGCGCCGGAGCAGAAGGCGACATCGCCGGCGCCGGTCAGCACCAGCACGTCGAGCGAGTCGTCCTTGCGGAAGGTGTCGACCGCCTCGAAGAGGAGGCCGGCGGTCTCGGCGTCGACGCAGTTGCGGACTTCGGGGCGCTTGATGGTGACGACGAAAGCGCGGTCGCGGCGCTCGGTTAACACCTTTTGGGAGGGCATAGCGGTCACAGGTTATCACACTCCGCCGCCATACCTGCGGCTTAGCCACTGCGCCCAGGTGATCGTGCCCTCGGCGTGCTCCGGCGTGCAGTTATCGCCGCGGCGGAAGCCGGCGGCGGCGCGGCCGGGCAGGGGTAGGCGGATCAGCCAGGCGCGGCGTCCCCGCGCCTTCAGCCAGGCGCGGGCCAGCTCGCCCAGGGTTAGGACCTCCGGCCCGCCCAGGTCGGGCAGACGGCCGCGGGGCCCATCGGCAGCGGCGGCGACCATGCGCTCCGCCACCTCGCCGGTGTCCACCGGCTGGAAGCGCAGGTCGGCCGGCAGCAGGGCCACGGGCAGGCGGACGAGCGCGTGGAGGAAGCGGTCGATGAGGGTGTGGAACTGCGTCGCCCGCAGGGCGGACCAGGGGACGTGCCCCTGTTCGATGAGCGATTCGGCGGCGAGCTTGTGGCGGTAGTAGGGGAAGGGGATGCGGTCGATGCCGACGATGGAGATGTAGAAGAAGTGGGAGACGCCGGCGGCGGCCGCCGCCTCGAGCAGGCGCCCCGTGCCGCGCACGTCCACCTCCTCCGTCTGGCGGAAGGGGCTGGAGGCGGCGTGCATCACAAGGTCGACGTCCGCGACCGCCCCGCCCAGCCCCTCGCCCGTGGCCAGCGCCGCCCGGGCCCACTCGACGGCCGGGTCGGCGTCGGCAGGGCGGGCGCGGCGGCTCATCACCCGCACGGTGTAGCCGGCCTGAGCGAGCCGCGGCAGCAGCTCGCGGCCGAGGCCGCCGGTGCCGCCGGTGACGAGGGCGCGCGCCATCGTCCCGTCCTAGCCGAAGGCGGGGATGACCTCCCGCGAGAAGCGCAGGAGGGACTCGCGGTGGGTGCGCGGGAACTGGAAGAGGTATATCTCCTCGACTCCCGCCTCGGCGAAGGAGGCGACGCCCTCCTTCACCTCCCCCACGCCGCCGACCAGGACGGAGCGTTGGGCCTCGTCGCGGTCGACGCCGCGGAAGGCCATCACCCCCTGGATTACGCGCTCCTTGAAGGCCGGGTCGTCGTTCAGGAAGCGGCCGACCTGCGCGGTCACCTTGATCTCGGACGGGTCGCGGCCGGCGTCCCGGCAGTGGCGGTGCAGGACCTCGACCTTGTGGCGCACCGTCTCCGGCGAGCCGCTGACGTTGCAGGCGTCGCCGTACCTGGCGACGGTGCGCAGGGTGCGCTTCTCGCCGCCCCCGCCGATGAGGATGGGCGGGTGCGGCTGCTGGACGTTGGGCGGATTGTAAGGGGCCTCGTCCAGCTGGTAGAAGCGGCCATTGAAGCTGGCGGGCGGGCTCGTCCAGAGCAGCTTGATCAGCTGGGCGGCCTCGTCCAGCCGCTCCAGCCGCTCCGGCACGGTGTAGAAGGGGATGCCGTAGGCGCGGTGCTCGAACTCGTGCCAGGCGGCGCCCAGTCCGAAGTTGAGGCGGCCGCCGCTGATGTGGTCGACCGTCGTCGCCATCTTGGCCAGCACCGCCGGATGGCGGTAGGTGTTGCCGGTGACGAGCACGCCCACGCGCACGCGGCTCGTGGCGTGAGCGAGGGCGGCCAGGGCGGTCCAGCCCTCGAAGTGGGGGCCCTCGGCGCCCATGGCGCCGCCCCCGCCGGGGACGAAGTGGTCCACCAGCCACAGGGAATCGAAGTTGGAGTCGCGGTCGAGCTCCTGCCAGAGGGCGAGGAGGTCAGGCCACTCGGTGTTGTTCTGACCGGTCTGCACGCCGAATTTCATGCTTTTCTCCCTTCGTTCTGTGCCGGAAGGATTCAGCCTTCCGGTGTGGAGGCCTGAAGGCCTCCGCTACAATCCCCTCCCCGGCCCCTGCAGGGCTGAAGCCCTGCAGCTACGACTTATCGTCGATCCCGAGTTGCGCCTTGTAGTCCGGCTCCAGCGCGGCGAGGGCGCCCATCTGGAGGAACGTGGTAAGCGGCCACTGCACGAGCGCGCGCACGGCCGGCATCGGCGCCGCGAACTGCGGCTCATCGCCGATCACCCCTTGCTCCTGGAGCCTGGCGAGCTCTTCGTCGCTCAGGCCGAGGAGGCCCTGCAATACCTCTCGGTTGTGCTCGCCCAGCTTCGGCGCCGGCCCGCGGGCCGACGGCTCGAACGAGGCGAAGCGGGCGCCCAGCTGGCGGGGCACCGGCCGCGGGCCCGCCCCCGGCACCTCGACCACGTCGAAGTAGCCGCGCTCCCGCAGGTGGGGGTCGAGGAGCACCTGCTTCGGGTTGAGCACGGCCGCGGCGATGACCCCGGCTGCCTGGAGGAGGCGCATCGCCTCGATGTGGTCGTGCTCCCGCGTCCACGACTCGATCAACGCGTCGATCTCGTCGTGGTGGCGCCAGCGCGAGAGGACGTCGGCGAAGCGCTCGTCGTCGGCCCACTCGGGGTGGCCGACGGCATCGCACAACGCCTGCCACTCGGCGTCGTTGCGGACGGTGATCGCCAGCCAGGTGTCGTCTCCCCGGCAGCGGTAGCAGCCCTGGGGGACGTACCAGGGGCTGCGGTTGCCGATGCGCTGAGGCAGGCGCCCGTTGAGGAGATAGTCCATCAGGGCGTAGCCGGCGACGGGGATGGCCGCCTCGTGCTCCGAGAGGTCGATGTACTGGCCCTTGCCGCTTCGGCGTCGGTAGTGGAGGGCGCACAGGACAGCAGCGGCGGCGACGATGCCGGTGAGGGGGTCGGTGAAGGAGATGCCGCTGCGCAGGGGCTCCCCGTCCCGGTAGCCGGTGAACGACGAGACGCCGGAAGCCGGCTCGAGGCCGGTGCCGTAGGCGCTGTAGTCGGCCCAGGGGCCCGTCTGGCCGTAGCCGGAGAGACTGATCATGACGAGGTCCGGCTTCAGTTCGCGGAGGGCCTCGTAGTGGAGACCGTGCTGGCGCAGGACGCGGGGGGTGAAGCTCTCGACCACGACGTCGGCGTGGGCGACGAGCCGCTTGAACAGCTCCACGCCCTCGGCGTTGTTCAGGTCCAGCGTCACCGCCTTCTTGCCGGCGTTGCGGAACACGAAGTAGGCGGCCCGGTTCCAGAAGTCGCCCTCGGCGTTGTTGTCGGGGAGGACGGCGCCGCGGGTGCTATCGGCGCGGGCCACGCCTTCGACCTTGATAACTTCGGCGCCGAGGTCGCAGAGGATGCGGGTACAGGTGGGCCCGGCGTAGACCTGGGTCAGGTCCAGGACGCGGACGCCGTCTAGAGGGCGGTCAGGCATGGCTGTTCCTACGTGATCCCGCGCTCGCGCAGGATGACCGTATCCTGCCGGTCGTAGCCCAGCTCCAGCAGAACCTCCTGGCCGTGCTCGTCCAGGAGCGGGGCCGGGCCGGTCCGCCCCGGCGTCTCCGACATGCGGAAGGGCGGGCCGGTCATCGTAATACGGCCGAGCTCCGGCTGGTCGATATCCTGGAAGAAACCGCGCTCCTTCAGGTGCTGGTTCTCCAGCAGCTGCTGCGGATCGAGGACGGGCGAGAAGGGCATGCGCAGCTCCTGCGCCCGCGTCAGCAGGTCCTCCCAGTCGTGCTCCATGAGGTAGGGCCGCAGTATCTCCTCGAACTCCTGCCAGCGGACCATGCGCAGCCACGGGTTCTGGAACAGCGGGTTCTGCTCCAGCTCCGGTTGCTCCAGGAGGAGGGCCATGCTCGTGGGAAAGCCGGTACCGCCCGGCACGACCACGATGCGGCCGTCGCGGCAGGGGTATATCTCCATCGGGTAGACGGGTAACTGGTGGCGGGAGTAGAAGCGCTTGCGGATGGCGCCGGTGAAGGAGTAGAGGGCCGTGTTGTACTCGTCGGCGGCGCCGAGCGACTCCAGCATCGAGACGTCGATGTAGTCTCCGCGGCCGCTGCGCGCCCGCTGCTCGACAGCGGCGAGCACCGCCACCCAGGCGGCGAGCCCGGCGAACCACTCGGCCGCTTCGCCGCCGGTGGAGAGCGGCTCCTTGTCGGGGTCGCCGGTGACGTACATGAGGCCGGAGAGGGCCATGCAGGTGAGGCTGTTGCCCTTGAAGTCGCGGTAGGGCCCCGTCTGGCCGAAGGGCGTGATGGAGCAATAGACCAGGTTGGGGAAGCCGTCCTTCAGGGCGTCGTGGCCGAGCTCCAGGTCCCGCAGGTAGCCCGGCGGGTAGCTCTCGACCAGCACGTCCGCCTTCGCCAGGAGCTTGCGGAGGACGACGCGCCCGCTCTGGGTGGTGATGTCCAGGGTAAGGCTTTTTTTGTTGGTGTTGAGGTGGACGAACAGCCCTGAGCGGTCGGGGTGGGGGATGTCGTCGGGGAAGGGGCCCAGGCTGCGGGCCACGTCACGGCCGTCGGCCAGCTCGACCTTGATGACCTCGGCGCCGAAGTCGGCGAGGAGCTTGGTGCAGAAGGGGCCGGCGATCCCCTGGGACAGGTCGATGACGCGCAGGCCGTCGAGGGCGAGGTCGGGCCCTTCGGCAGGGCTGAGGGCGGGCAAGGGGAGCTCCTTCCAGGAACCTGCCCGCCGGCAGGCAGGTCTGGGGCGGATGATACAACGGGGCTACAGAGGGCGCAACTGGGGCGTAAGGCGGTTACTTCGGTTTTGTGGTCGCGGAGGCGGTGTTGGAGTAGGGGGAGTAGTTGGGCCCGTCGTAGGCGCGGACACGGTAGTAGTAGGTGGTGCTGGCGGCGAGGCTGGTGTTGGCGTAAGAGGTCTTGTTGGCGCTCAACGTGGCGATCACGGAGAAGCTGACGCCGTCCTTCGAGCGTTCCACCTTGAAGCCCGCCTCGTTGGTAGCGTTATCGGTCCAGGTGAGGTTGATGCGGCTGAATGAGACGGCGGTGGCGGTAAGGTTGGAGGGGGCCGCGGGCGCAGGCTGGGTGGCGGCGGACGCGACGTTGGAGTAGGGGGAGTAGTTGGGGCCCTCGTAGGCGCGGATGCGGTAGTAGTAGGTGGTGCCGGCTTTGAGGTTGATATTGGCGTAAGACGTGGTGTTGGCGCTCAGGCTGGCGATCTGGGAGAAGCTGACGCCGTCGGCGGAGCGCTCAAGTTTGAAGCCGGCCTCGTTGGTGGCGTTATCGGTCCAGGTGAGGTTGATGCGGCTGGAAGATGCGGCGTTAGCGGTGAGGTTAGAGGGGGCCGCCGGCGCCGGCTGCGTCGTGGCGGAGGCGGTGTTGGAGTAGGGGGAGTAGTTAGGGCCCTCGTAAGCGCGGATCCGGTAGTAGTAGGTGGTGCCAGCGGCGAGGTTGACGTTCGAGTAGGAGGTGGTGTTGGCGGTGAGGATGGCGATCTGGGAGAAGCTGACGCCGTCGGTGGAGCGCTCGAGTTTGAAGCCGGCCTCGTTGGTGGCGTTATCGGTCCAGGTGAGGTTGATGCGGCTGGTGGAGACGGCGGTGGCGGTGAGGTTCGAGGGGGCGGTCGGTGCCGGCTGGGTGGTGGCAACCGCCACGTTCGAGTAGTCCGAAGAGCCAGCGAGGTTGTAGGCACGCACCCGGTAGTAGTAGGTGGTGTCGGCGGGGAGGTTGATGTTGGCGTAGGAGGTCGTGTCGGCGCCCAGGGTGGCGATCACGGAGAAGCTGACGCCGTCCGTAGAGCGTTCCACCTTGAAGCCGGTCTCGCTGGTGGCGTTATCGGTCCAGGTGAGGTTGATGCGGCTGGACGATACGGCGGCAGCGGCAAGGTCAGAGGGAGCGCCGAGCCCGGGGATGGGCGTGGGTGTAGGTGTAGGCGTGGCTGTCGGTGTAGCGGTAGGTGTAGGCGTCGGGGTGGGCAACGGTGTCGCCGTGGGGGTGGGTGCCGGGCTGGAGGAGGGCCCCTTGAGGGCAAAGACGGCGGCGTTGGCGTCGAGGACGCCCCAGCCGTAGCTGGGGTCCCAGCCGGCGGCGCCGCGGTCGCGGGCGGTGGACTGGAGGAGGGAGCGGACCTGGTCCGGGCTCAGGGCAGGGCTCTCGCCCAGGAGCAGGGCGGCGGTGCCGGCGACGTGGGGCGAGGCCATCGACGTGCCGGAGTAGAACACGTCGCAGAAGACGCCGTACAGATTGAAGATCAGGAGGAACGTGGAACTGTAGCAGAAAGTCTCCTGCAGCACGCCGTCGGAGTAGCCATCGCCGTTTTGGTCGACGTTGGGGTCGCCCCCGGCGGCGGTCATGTCCAGGGCGGAGCCGCCATTCGAGTAGAAGGTGACTTGGCCGTCGAAGCGGGTGGCACCGACGGCGATTACCGTGGGGTAGGCCGCGGGGCAAGAGACGGTGGTAGCGCCATCATTGCCGGAGGCCGCCACCACGACCACGCCGCTGGCGTAGGCGTAGTCCAGGGCTGCCTTCAAGCCGACAATTTCCGTGCAGACGTTGCCACCGGCGTCCGGCGAGCCGCTGCCCGGGATACCCAGGCTCATGTTGATGACGCGGGCGCCGTTGTTGACAGCGTAGTAGATCGCTTCCACCACGTCGTCGTCGAAGCCCGAGCCGGAGTAGTCCAGCACCTTCAGGGGCATGATGGTGCTGTTGTAGGCCACCCCGGCGACGCCGTAGGCGTTGTTGGTGTCCTGGCTGATGGTCCCGGCGACGTGGCTGCCGTGCCCGTTGTCGTCGTTGGCGTGGGCGTCGTTGTTGGCGAAGTCCCAGGGAGCGACGAATGGCGTAGAGGCCAGGTCCGGGGCCTTCTTGAAGGTCTGCTGGTTGTTGCCGAGGGTGCCGTTGTAGTCCTCGTAGGCGACGCCGGTATCGATGACGGCGACGACGACGCCCTGCCCTCTGGCGGGCGCCAGGTCCCAGGCGCCTTCGGCCCAGACGCCGCCAACGGTGTTGGGCATGTGCCACTGGTAGGAGTAGTTGGTGTCGTTGGGGGCGTCGGTGGTGTGGGCGATAAAGTTGTAGCCCGCCTCGGCCACGATGGGACTGCGGCGGTAGGCCACCAGGGCGCGCCCCAGGTCGGCGCCGGCGGGGAGAGAGAGGCGCCGCAGGCCGGACAGCGGCTGAACCTTTGCTACGGAGGCGCCGTGAGCGGCGTTGAGGCGAGCGATGGCCTGCGCGGAGGCGCCTTCCTTGAATCGGACCACGAGCCGGCCGGGCGCGAATTGAGGCTGGGGATGGTCATAAAGGACCGAGGCTTCAGCCAGGGGCGGCGAAGGGCCGCCTCCGGCCGCCGTATTGGACTGCCACACGATAAGGAGCATCGCGGCGACCAGAACAGCGGTAACGAAAGAAGCAACCCGCATGCGAAAGGAACCTCTGAACATTCAACCGAAAGTTGCCGTGCTTGTTACAGTCAAGGAGCTCGGTTTGACCCCCAATATGACCGTTGCTACAATTCGCACGCGGAGGAACCGCCCGAATGCCCGTTGACGCCCTCTCCCTCACCAGGCGTGGCCCCATCGCCTACCTCGCCCTGGAGCGCGGGGACGAAGGCAACGCCATTGACGCCGCCACCCTGCGGGACCTCGCCGGCGCCTGCGAGGCCATCGAAGGGGACGAGGACGTCCGCGTCGTCGTCCTCAGCGGCGGCGAGGGGCCGCTGTTCTCCGGCGGCTGGGACTCCACCCTGCTGGCCGGCGAGGGCGTGCCCACCGACGCCTTCGCCTGCCTGGCGGAGCTGCCGCGACCGGTGGTCTGCGCCCTCAACGGCGACGCCTTCAGCGCCGGCCTGGAGATGGCCCTCGCCTGCGACGTGCGCGTTGCCGCCCAGGGAGCGCGCTTCGGCTTCCCCGAGGTGGGCCTGGGGCTCATCCCCATGGGCGGCGGCAGCCAGCGGCTGGCCCGCGCCGTGGGCAGGACGTGGGCGGCCCAGCTCATCATGGCCGGTGAGCCCATCGATGCGGGGGAGGCGCTGCGCATCGGTCTGGTGAGCCGGGTAGTGCCCCGCGGGAAGCTGCTGGCGGAGGCGGAGGCCGTCGCCGGGCGCATCGCCGAGCGGGGGCCGCTGGCGGTGCGCTACGCCAAGGAGGCCGTGTCGCGGGGAGTGGAGATGACGCTGGAGCAGGCCCTCCGCTACGAGACGGACCTGACGGTCATCCTCCAGACCACGGAGGACCGGGCCGAGGGCGTGCGGGCGTTCCTGGAGAAGCGAAAGCCGAAGTTTCGGGGGAAGTAACACCGCCAATGTCATTCTGAGCCTGCCTGCCGGCAGGCAGGGGGAGCGAAGAATCTGGCCGTCCG
>JACOUE010000048.1 GCA_016178045.1 Chloroflexota bacterium | reverse complement strand
TCCAGCGCTTCCTCGGCGTTGTAGCGGCGGCAGAGCATCCATATCTCCTTCGCCTTCTTCGCGCCCACCACCCACGTGAGGTAGGCGACGAAGTAGCCGGCCGCCGGGCTGCCGACTCGCGGCCCCACCTGCGCGAACATCGCGTGCTCCCGACAGGCGATCGTGAAGTCGGCGAAGTAGGCCATGTGGTTGCCGCCACCGACGCAGTAGCCGTTGACGCGGGCGATGACCGGCTTCAGGCAGTCCTCGATCCCCGCGTGAGGGTCGGTCGGGGCCGCGGCGGCCGTCCCCTCCTGCTGCACCTCCATCAGCCAGCGGACGTCGCCGCCGGCGCAGAACGACCGGTCCCCCGCGCCCGTGATCACGATCACTCCGACGTCAGGGTCGGCGCAGGCGTCGTCGACGGCCTGGCGCATCTCGCCCAGAGTGTGGCCGGTGAAGGCGTTCATCACCTCGGGGCGGTTTATGGTGATCCAGGCGGCGCCGCGGACGCGGTGGTGCTTCTCGTAGAGGATGTCGGTGAAGTCGGGCATGGGGGCCTCCTTCGGGGGGCTGGGACGGTTGCCTTTACGTGCGCGTTAGGGTTGCGCGGCGATTATAGCACAGGGCTCCCGGAAGTTACCGGAGTCCGCCAGCGCTTTCGAGCCAATGCAAGGTAGCCCGGCGCGTCTCAGCCATCAGCCGATAGAACGTGCGCAGCTCGTTCAGTCCACGACTCACAGATAACTCCCATGGATTCGTGGCGGCCATTACAGAGGCTATCCTGCCGGCACCATAGATTTCGGTGCCGTGGAGAATACCCTTGTGTACTGTGGGAGACCGCCACTTAGAATAGATCCAGTCCCCGAACTTACGCGCGTTTGTCCGCTCTTGTCCGTGTAGGCCGCCGCAAAACCAATCTAGATAACGCTTCCGAGATTGGTAGCGTGGTTGGTTGCACGTGGGACAGGGATCGGCCTCGCCGTACGCGAGCGCTTCTCCCGCTGAAACCAAAGCCAGGGTCCCAAGGCTGATGCTCTGCCTGGAGGCAAGCACGCCCTGGTGGAAAATATGCAGCGCATTTGTAAAACGATCAGCTTCTTCGTCTCCCAAGCTTGACACTAGCCTCTCCGCGTCTTCGGGCCGGATATGGAATTTGACGGTCGCTTCGGCCCACCTGGCCGAATCCTCCTCGGGGGCTGCCGCCAGCATCGCCCGCGTCACCCGCAAAGCCTCTCTGCGCGTTTCATCAGCCTGGGCCACTTCCCAGTGCTCGAAAGCCCCATCTGTAATTAGTGTCAGAAGCGCCGCTAGTATTTGAATCTCCTCCGTGCCTCGTAGCACTGCCTCCCAGTAGTCAAGTCCGGCCGCCGGACCGACAGCTATGTGAGGGCGTGCAAAGAAAATGCTGGATGAGTGACGACTGGTAGGGGCGGACCACTGGCGCAGATGAGCGTGCGGCAGAAGTGACCAGCCGAACAGAGACATAGCCCGATTCGGCAAGCTGAGGTGCTGCAGAACCCCTTGGGACAGTACTGGCCCGATCTCTTGCCGTATCCACCAGATCCTTTCGGCTTGTCGGCGGTTTTGACGAAGCTCATCCCGGTGCGATTCCAGTGTGGTTCGCATCTCCTTCTCTGTCTCCGCGTCGTCGCATTCAACGTCTATATCCATGGTTAGCATCCTGCCCTCCTGCTGAAATCGGAGCCTGAGCCTCGCAACGGTTGCGCCCGTTGCATTTCTAATTTCGAGCTCTATCGGCAGGAACTTCGTGACGACTCCACGAAGGGACCGTTGAAGGACCATGAAGGCGACGTTGCGATCTGCTATTTGTTGACGGAACGTGAAGCGCTTCATTGGGTGGACTCTTAGACCTATGGGATCTCCTTGATGCCTACCTCGTTTGCTCACCGTCTGTCTCAGACTCCCACACCCGGGCGTCGTGGCTGAAGTAGACGGCCCGCGGCTTCAGCGCGTGCAGGCGGCGGAGGGAGCGGACGGCGTCGTCGGCTGTCGTGCGTCTCTCCCGAATGGCCTGCGCGAACTCGCCGGCCGTCTCCGCGGCCTGTGCGGCAACGATGGCCAGCCCTTCCGCCGTTCCGATGACGACCGACTGGTGGCCCGCTGTGTGGCCCGGCGTCGGGACGGCCCTGACGCCCGGTAGCAGGTCCGCCTCGCTGTCCAGGAGCTCATACCTCGCGCCGGGGAAGTCGACCCAATCGGGGATGGTGTACAGGGAGCCGTGGGCGGCCTCGTACTCCCTCGCCTGCACGTAGATGGGCCGGCCGGGGAACAGCCGGTTCTCGCCGCAGTGGTCGAAGTGGAGGTGGCTGTTGACGACGGCCGTGATGTCGTCCGGGCGCAGGCCGACGGCGGCCAGCGCCTCCGAAAGCGGCGTCCGCACCGGCCGGTACCAGCGCTCGATCTCGGGGCTGTCGCCGCCGATGCCGGTGTCGATGAGCAGGGGCCCCTGAGGGTGCAGCACGGCGAAGGCGAAGACGGGGCCCGTCTCCCCGGCGCGGGGGTGCCCCTCCGGGAACGACACGTCGGCCAGGTGCAGGGGCTTGACGTCGGAGAGGGAGAGCACGGTGCACCTGCCCGAGAAGGATGGTGCCCCCGGCGGGATTCGAACCCGCGATTTCCACCTTGAAAGGGTGGCGTCCTAGGCCAACTAGACGACGGGGGCTGCCCGAGGCCATTCTAGGCTAAATTCGGCGGCGGTGGCAAACGATGCCCGAGCCCGGCTGAACCTAGTCGCTGTCCGCGAGGGGTAGCGGCGCGCTGTCCAGGACGTCGATGTAGACGGCCTCGAACGCGCCGTCGGTCTGGCGGCCCCACACCTGCACCCGGGCGCCGACGATCGGCTTGCCGCTTACCTGGGTGTCGTCGCTGACTTCCACGTCCGAGAAGCCCACGCGCCAGGCGTCCTCGCCGGTCGCGGCCAGCACGCCCCGCACGCTCACCAGCGGCTCTCCGTCCTGCACGTAGATGCTGTCGAAGCGGCGGGCGCGCATGGCGTCTCCCTTGCGCTCCCCTTCGACTTTGACGAAGGTGCCCGCGACGGGTGCGGCCTGGCCCGCCGGCCCCACCAGGACGCCGCTGACCTGCCACCGGCCGTCGACCACGCCCTCGAAGACGCCCTCTAGGGCCACGTCCTCCTCGTCTGGCGCCTCGCCGGCCAGGGTGAGGACGCGCACCGCCACCAGCTGGCCGTCCTGCCGCTCCGCCTCCACGCGGACGCGGGCGCCCCGGTCCAGGTCGCCGGCCTGGGCGTCGATCTCGGTGGCCGGGGTGATGACGAACGTCTGGCCGCCGACCTCCCAGAGGCTGGTGAGGTCGGTCAGGGGCTGGTCGGTGGTGCCTTCCCAGGCGAGGAGCCCGGGCTCTGTCCCGGTCTCCGGCGCCGCCTCGACGGCGGTGGCGACGACGCGGTCGCCGCTGCCCACCACGGTGATCTTGACATTGCTGCCGAGGTCCAGCTTCAGGGTGCTTAGGGTGTCCTCGGTGAGGGCGATGCGGTGCCCGCCCACCTCCACCACGTTGTCCTCGAGCGCCTGCACGATGCCCGTGATGACCACCGGCTGCTCCGCCGGGCCCGTCACCGTCAGGTTGAGAACGCGGAGCAGGCCGTCGCTGCCGCGGGCGACGATAGCCTCAGCGATGCGGCCGGGGGCCAGGTCAGCGCCGCCGATGGCCGCGCTCCCCACGTGCACCTCGAGCCCGCCGATCAGCCAGACGCTGGGCTCGGACCCGGGCGTGGCCTTGCCGGAGAGGTGCGTGACGCCGCCGCCCAAGTCCTCGGGAAGCACGTAGCCGGGCCGGCCGTTGATCCGGAGCTGGGCGTTGTGGAGGGTGGCCACCGCCTCCGCGTAGTCGTCGCGGGCGCTGGCGGCGATGTCGCCCCAGAGGGACGTCAGCAGTTGCTCGTGGGCGGCGGCCAGCTGGAGGGCCCGCTCGCGCAGGGCGTCCGCCTCCGGCCCCGATTCGCCTTCCAGGAGGCGGATGGCGCGGGCGGTGCGGTTGCGGAGGGCTGACAGCACACTCCCCGGCGTCTCCTTGTCCTCGTCCACCAGCCCCGTGATCTCCTCCACGCGTGTCTCCGACTGGTCCAGGAGGATCCTCGCCTTGTCCTTGTCGTCGAAGACGAACCAGAGCCGGGCGTCCTCGGTGGCGAGCTTGAGGGGGTAGAGGAAGCTGTCGGGCTGGCTCTTCGAGGCGGCGTAGATGGTGCCGCCCCCGGCGACGATGAGGGCCAGCAGCACCGAGGCGGCGATCGCCAGGGGCCGGAGCCAGGGGAAGCTGCGATAGGGCCTGGCCATACGCAGGGCGGAGGAGCGGTGGTAGAAGCGCTGCCAGGCCGCCGCCTGGGCCGTGGCCCTCGGCCGGGCCACGGGGAGACGCCGCACCTGCTGGGCCACCGAGAGGAGCGGCCGCAACTCGTCGGCGTGCCGGGGGTAGCGGGCAAGGCACGCCTCCAGCGGCAGCCCCTGCGCCAGGGCCGCCAGGCACTCGTCGAGGATAGCGTCGAACCCTCTTGCCGCCATCACGCTTCTCCCGCCGTGAGGAGGCGCCGCAGCGATAAGAGCGCCCGGTGCTGCAACGACTTCACCGCACCCTCGCTGCGGCCCATCACCCTGGCGATGGACCCGTTGTCGAACCCTTCGATGAACTTCAGGACGATGACCTGCCGCTGCTCCTCCGTCAGGTGGACGAGGGCGGCCTGGATCTCGTTGCGGTCCAGGGCCTGCTCGGCGAGCCCCTGGGGGTTGTCGTCCTCGGCGGCCGTGGTGACGGCGTCGAGGTCGACTTCGCCCCGCCGCTTGCGCCGGCGGTGGAGGTCGATGATCCGGTTGCGGGCGATGCGGAACACCCAGGCGGCGAAGGGCACGCCTCTCAGCCTGTAGCCGGGAAGCGACTCCAGCACCTTCAGCATGACGTCCGAGGCGACGTCCTCCGCCAGCTGGACGTTGCTCAGGTGGACGAAAGCGTAGTTATAGACCTTGGGGTAGTAGAGCTGGTACAGCCAGGTGAGGGCGGCCTGGTCGAACTTCTGGGCGCGCTGGACCATCTCCCATTCGTGGAGGGTCTGGGAGCTGCTGACGCGGGCCGCCTGACCGTTGGCCGTCAACGCCGTTCCCGCTCGATAAATCGATCCTGCTAAAACCTGTGCACTCATGCCCGCACAAACCACTATGTAAACGTGCGGGCTCCTCTCTGGATACGGTTAGCCTCGTAAACCCCTCGTTACTCTTCCTCGCCCAACCCCAGCAGCCCGCGCCTCGCCTGGTCGTAGCGCTCCTTGGCCCGCGCCTCACGGTTGAGCAGGCCCTTGAGGCGCGGCGGGTCGAGCCGGTCACCTTCCAGGAGGACCTTGTGGAGGGCCTCCAGCTGCTTCAGCCACGCCGAGTACGACTCCTGGTACTCGTGCCTCACTGCTTCGTCGACCAGCATGCTGACGCCTTCCATGGTATCCGTTGGTGCAGGTACGAGAAAGAGGCGAAGACGGGGGCTACAACAGCCCGCTCCGTATGGAGCCGTCGATGACCACGTCGATCAGGCGGGGCTCGCCCGACTTCTGGGCCTCGCGGACGGCGTCGCCTATCTCGTCAGGGTCCGCGATACGGACGCCCTTCACGCCGAAGCTCTCGGCGATGCGGGCGAAGTCCAGGGGCGGGTCGGTGAGGTCCATGGCCACGAAGCCGCGCCCGGCGGCGCCTTCGCCCAGGTACTCGGTCATGTTCAGCTTGAGGATGCGGTAGCTGGCGTTGTTGGCGATGAGCCAGGTGACGGGCACCCTGTGGTGGGCCGCCGTCCAGAGCGCCTGGATGGTGTAGAGGGCGGAGCCGTCGCCGACGATGCCGGCAACGGGGCGGTCCGGCCGCGCCAGCTTCAGGCCGATGGTGGCCGGCAGCCCCGGGCCGAGGCCGCCGCCGGCGGCGCGGTAGTGCTGGCCGGGGTCGCGGAAGCGGAGCTGGCGCATCATGTGGCCGCTCACGGTTATCGACTCGTCGTAGACGAGGGTGGACGGGTCGAGGGCGTCCGCCACCTCCTTGGCGAAGCGGCCCGGCGGCATCGGCCGGTGGTCCCAGCGCGCCCGCGCCGAGGCGTCGATGGCCTGGTACATCCCCTCCTTCATCGTCTGGACGGCGGCCGCCCGCTTCTGGGCCGCCTCGCGCTGCTCCGGGGTGAGGCGGGCCTCGAGCAGGGCGAGGAGGTCGGTCAGGGCCGCCTTGGGGTCGGCGAGCAGGGGGAGGTCGACGGGCCAGTTCTTCCCCAGCTCCCAGGGGTCGATGTCGATGTGGACTAGCTTGGTCCCCGGCGCGGCCGGCGACGCCTCCAGAGGGAACATCGCGAGGAACACGGGCGTCCCCACGGCGAGGATGACGTCCGCGCCCGAGAGCTGGGCGCGCAGGCCGGGGGCCGAGAGCAGGTTCAGCAGCCCGGCGTAGAGCGGGTGCTCGCCGGGGACGGGCGTCTCGGCGGCGAAGGTGTTGTGGATGCGGGCGCCCAGCGCCTCGGCGAGGCGGACGACCTCCGACTGCGCCCCGGACACCGATACGCCCTCGCCCACGACGATGAGGGGGGACTTCGCCTCCAACAGCCACTCTGCCGCCCGCTCGATGGCATCCGGGTCGGGGCGGACGCGCATATTCGTAGGCACGGGCGGCAGGATATCGGTTTCCGCCTCTTCGTCCATCAGGTTCGAGGGTATGGAGACGAAGACCGGCCCCCGCGGCGGGTCCATCGCCACCTTGAAGGCGCGGCGGACGACGGCGGGGATGTCGGCGGCGTCCTGCACCTCCACCGCCCACTTGCTCACGGGCTGGGCGAAGCGCACCAGGTCGCCGGCCAGGAGGGGCTCCTGGACCGCCCCGCGCTGGGGGTGCTGGCCGGCGTAGACGACAATGGGGGCGTTGGTGCGGTAGGCGTTGTACAGCATCCCCATGGCGTTGCCCAGGCCGGGCATGATGTGCAGCTGGACGAAGGCCGGGACGCCCGCCACCCGCGAGTAGCCGTCGGCGACGCCGATGGCGACCGCCTCCTGGAGGGCCAGGACGTACTGCACCTGGGGGTAGTCCAGTAGGGCGTCCATGAAGGCCTGCTCAGTGGTGCCGGGGTTGCCGAAGACGTGCTTGACCCCCTCGGCCAGCAGCTGCTCCATGAACAGATAGCGGCCCGTCAGTCTGGGCATGGGCGGCCTCCTTCCCAGAGTGGCTCAGTTATCGTAGCAGCTAATCGCAGGCCCGTCATCGGGACCGGCGTCAGGTCATGCCGGCCTTCCGCTTCCAGCGGTCGGTCCAGCGGCGGATGGGCTCAAGGTCGCGCTCGCTGGCCCAGCCCCGGCCTTCGCGGACGGCGCCCTTCACGTCGGCCAGCACGGTGAGGCCGGTCAGGGCCAGGAAGGGGGCGAGGTCGCCCAGGGGGCCGGCCTCCGCCCGGTGGCCGCGCAGCCACACGCGGGCCAGCAGGGCCCGGAAGGGCGAAAGGAGCAGCATGAGGGGGTTCCGCGGCGCCGGCGCCGCCCTGAGCATGGTGATGGTCCGGGCGACGTCCGCGCGGGGGTCGCCGGCCGCCGCGTTCGTCCAGTCGACGACGCCGGTGATGGTTTCGCCGTCGGTGAGGATGTTCAGGGGGTGGTAGTCGAAGTGCACCAGCGACGCGGTCGAGATGCCGAGCCGCCCGAGCAATTCGTCGACATCCGGGTAGAGGGAGCGGACCCCGCGCAGCCAGTAGTCCGGCGCGCCCTCCACCAGCGACGGCGGGGCCGGGACAGTGTGGATGTGGGCCTGGAGGCGGCCGCAGGCCGAACCGAGGCGCCACAGCAGCCAGGGCCGGCGCTGTAGCACCGCCAGCAGCGGCTGGCCGGGGCACCAGGAGAGGACCATCACGGGAAGGTCGCGCCAGGTGCCGGCGGCCTCGATGGCGGGGACGGGTATGCCGCCGGCGGCAGCGGCCTCCATCGCCGCCTGCTCGCGCTGTACCGACGCCGTCGCCTCCGCATGACGGAAGACCCGCAAGGCGTGCTGGGCCCCGTCGGGGGTGGCGAAGCGCCACATGGCGGTGGCCCAGCCGCCGCTTACCGGCTGCAGGTCGGTGCAGTCCCTGTAGCCAAGGGAGCGGAGGACGGCGGCGGGTTCGGGCCGACGCCCACCCGTCGGGGTGATGTCGGGAGTCACAGCCTTTCCTTTACCGCCTCGCAGAACTCGGTCGTCGTTGCGATGCCGCCCTGGTCGGGCGTGAGGGCGCGGCCCTCGGCGTAGACGGCGGCGACCGCGTCCTCGAGCCGTCGCGCCGCGCCGGCGAAGCCTAGGTAGTCCAGCATCATCGCCGCCGAGAGGAGGGTGGCGGTGGGGTTGATGACGTTGCGGCCGGCGATGTCCGGCGCCGAGCCGTGCACCGGCTCGAAGTAGGCGTAGGAGTCGCCGTAGCAGGCCGAGGGGCAGAGGCCGAGCCCGCCGATGATGCCGGCCGCCTCGTCGGAGAGGATGTCGCCGTAGAGGTTGGGGAGGAGCACCACGTCCAGAGCCTGGGGGTCGGCGACGATGCGGCGGGCGAAATCGTCGACGATGAATTGCTCGTAGATCAGGTGAGGGAACTCGCCCCGGCACACGTCCTCGGCGACCCGGCAGAAGAGACGGTCGGCGGCGAGCATGTTGGTCTTGGCGCTGACCGTCAGCTTGCCCGGGTAGCCGCTCGCCTTCCGCTGGAGGGCCAGGCGGCAGGCGAAGCTGGCGATGCGCCGGCTGCCCTCCTCCGTGATCACCTTCACGGTGAAGCGACCCTCGCGGTCGGTGTCGAGCGGCTCGCCGGTGATGCGGCTGGCCGGGTTCGCCAGGGCGAGCTCCCGGAGCGGGCCCTCGAGGCCCATGTACACGTCCTCCAGGTTCTCGCGGACGATGACGAAGTCGATCCCCTCCGGATCGCGGAGGGGGCTGTTGAAGCCGGGGAGCCAGCGGACGGGCCGGACGTTGGCGTAGAGTTGTTTGCCCCAGCGCAGGTAGACGATGGCCCCGGCCGACTTCCCGCTGGTAGCGCCGAAGAGGGTGGCGTCCGAGGCGTCGATGGCGTTGCGCGCCTCGTTTGGGAAGCCGGTGCTGTACTTATCGATGGCTTCCTGGCCGGTGGGCGGCGTCAGGAACTCGATGTCGAGGCCGAGAAGGCGGAGGATCTCGACGGTGGGGCGCACCGCCTCCGGCGCCGCGTCCTCGCCCTCGATCACGACGACGCGCTTGGGCATGGCGAGGGCATTATAACGGGTAGGGGAGCGGCGGTGCGGAAAGCGGCGGGCAGGGCCGGAGCCCTGCCCGTTCGGTTCCGTCGTTGGTGGCGCATGCGGGATTCGAACCCGCGGAGCTTCGTCGGAGCCCGTCAGCTCAGGGCGGCGAGGGGCCGATTTCGTATCTGAAAACGACCCATTTCGTCCGCCTGGGTCGGCCCGAGGGGGCGGCAGTCCCGACAAGCTTGTCGGGAAATTGTCGGGACTGGACCCCTTTACCGGTGAGCCCTTCGGTGTCCCTGCGCTGGTGCTACCGGACGAGCGCGACCTCGTGCTTGCGTTTCAGTAGGAAGATGCCGACGGCCCCGCACCCGAAGAATTGGGCCTTCCGGCAGCGCTCACTCGACAACTCGTCGCTTGGAGCCAAGCTGCTGGGTTCGCTCCTCGCCTTCGCCTGTGGCTGGTCGATGTGGCTCCGCCTGCGACCATGTCCGTCTTCCGGACCCCGCCCCTGGGCCGCTTCGTGGAGAACTTGGCGACCGTCAACATGGACTATCGAACCTGGCTAGCATCGCCCCGGCGGCTGCCCGTGGCCTCAGGCCCACGGGTGGCCCTCGCTTCCAAGATTTTTGATGTATCGAGCCGCTTTGCTATTCACAAGTTTCGTACAGATGTGCTATCATCTGTCGTCGAGGGGCCTGCTAACCTGGAACGGGAGCGATACATGCCCGAGCGGTGTCTGGCGCCAAGCGGCGAAGGACCCAACGCGTTACAGATGTCGAGTTCGCGCGTGGTCGTACCGGAGGGGCATGCGTTTCCCCTGGCGTCACTCTCGGGATTCTTTCGGGGCCTGCGTTTGGCCTCGCAATCAGGCGCCGATGACAATGCGGAGGAAGAGGGCCTATGGCTGCCGGTGAGGAGCCTGGACCCGCAGAGCTTCGTTACCAGCGATGGCGCCAGCGTGATCGGCCGCCTGCTTGAGCAGTGCGACTACCTGGTCGTGGAGGATGCGGACCTGCGGTCCCGAGACCTCATCGATCACCTGAGAGCGTTCTCGCTCCGGGGAATCGCGGCGCAGGACATGACCAGAGCGATGGAGCTGAAGGCGAACTACGCGTACGTCCTCTGGCCGAGAGCGCGCAGAGCGCCGCAGCTAGAAGGGGAGCGCATATGGTGACCGTTACCAGGGCCAGGCGCCGCTCTCCGGTCTTGACGCCATCCGGGCTCGCTTGCCTCTCGGTCCTGCCGACGATCAACCTGACCGCCGGCTGCCTCCACGATTGCGTCTACTGCTACATCCGCGGCTATCGCAACTACCCGGGCGAGAGCAGGGTGGTCCTGTACGAGGACACGCTGGAAAGGCTTCGACACGAGCTGCGGCCGGGGCAGCCGAAGCCGCGCGCCGTCTACTTCAGCCCCTCCAGCGATCTGTTCCAACCGGCGTCGGAGGTCTTGGAGCTGAGCCACGCCGTGCTCGAGTTCCTGTTCAGCCGGGGCATCGGCGTCGCCTTCCTGACGAAGGGCGAAATTCCCGACGAGACGATGGAGCTTCTCATCGACCACGCCGATCTGGTGCAGGCGCAGATCGGCCTCATCACCCTGGACGAGGACATCGCCCGCGTCTTCGAGCCTCACGCCGCCAGCCTGCGGACGAGGCTGTGGCAACTGCGCTCGCTGATCGCGGGAGGTATAGCCGCAGCCGCCCGCCTGGACCCGATCCTGCCGACCTTGACGGACGACCCGGAGGCGCTGGACCGTCAGTTCGCGGCCCTGGCGCAGGTCGGCGTGAAGCGGGCGGCGGCAGGCGTGCTGTTTCTCCGGCCTGGCATTATCTACTGGCTGACCAGAAGGGTGCCTAGAGACATGCTGGCGCCGCTGCTCGCGGCCTACCGCGAAGAGGAGGCTGTCATGCGGGGCGCGGAATATCCCATCCAGAACCTTCCCTCGGGGCGGCGGCGCGAGATCTTTGCGCGATTGGAGAAGGCGGCCGAGGCGCACGGCATCCGGCTCGATGTCTGCGCCTGCAAGAACTCGGACATCGCACGGGGCTCCTGCAACATCGCTGGCGCCTGGCCTGCGCGGACGCCTAGAGCCGCTCAGCCAGCGCTTATGAGCTAATCGGGTCTGCCCCGGTCCATGTGCTCGGTCAGCCGCGCGGCCATCATGGAGATGCGCCCCCCCCCCGCAAACACCCGACCTCCGTGCGCTTTCAGTACCCTAAGCGCGGGTCGATAGGCTGCAGGTTAGGGCGCCATGCTGGGCAGCAGAAATCGAGCCGCTTACTTTCAGTACCCTAAGCGCGGGTCGATAGGCTGCAGGCAAGGGGGAGATCGCGGCGAAGCGGCGGCGGTACCGGGCTTTCAGTACCCTAAGCGCGGGTCGATAGGCTGCAGGCCACCACCAAAGACCATCAACCAAAGAAAGCGTCAAGTCTTTCAGTACCCTAAGCGCGGGTCGATAGGCTGCAGGGCGCCCCTCTACCCCCTCGCGCAGCAGCGCTATGTCTCCTTTCAGTACCCTAAGCGCGGGTCGATAGGCTGCAGGGACGGCACCACTTACCGCCGCCGGGGTGAATGCGATGGCCTTTCAGTACCCTAAGCGCGGGTCGATAGGCTGCAGGT
>JACOUE010000056.1 GCA_016178045.1 Chloroflexota bacterium | reverse complement strand
GTTCGCTTTGCTCCGTTTTAACAGTAAGAGGGCGGGATCATCCGTTAGGTATTGATGTCTGTGGGGGAAGTGGCGCAGCGGGTTCGCGTCTGGCTGTGGCGGCGACGCTGGCTGGTGCTGGCGGCCGTCGCGGCGGTTTCTGCCGTCGCCACGGTCGGCGCTGCGGCTTACGGGCTCACGATCGGGCAGGGGTCCGCAGCGCCGGCGGCAAGCGATCTAGCCGCTTCGGAGCGCCTGCCCGTGATCCCGTCCCACGACGGGACGGGGCGGGAGCCGTCGGCCCGGCCGGGGGACGAGCGGCCCGAGCTGGGGCCGGAGGGCCCTGTCTCCGAGGCGCCCCCGGAAGTCGCTGCCACGCCCGAGAACGTGGACGTGGCGGCAGACTTGCGGGGACTGCTAGGCGCCCTCCGTGATGAGATCGAAGCCTATTCCGCCCAGGTGGGCGGCATCGACGTCGCCATCGCCGTCACCGACCTGCAGACGGGCGAAACGATCTCCATCGACGGCAACGTCCTCCACCGCAGCGCCTGCACCATCAACATGTTCGCCCTCTACGCGGCAACGGACCTGTTCCAGGCCGGCGCCGCCCGGCCGGAGGACGTGGCGTACTCGATCAGGATCGGCATCGGCGACAGCTACCCGCCGGAGGTGAAGAACTTCCTGCAGGCGCTGTTCGGCAGCCACGAGACGGGCGTGGCCCACGCCCGCAAGATGATGCGGGCCTGGGGCCTCCGCAACTCCGTCTTCGACCACGTCCCCTACTATGGCGACGGCACCCAGAGCAACTACCTGACCGCCCTGGAGACCAACCTGGTCCTCACGAACCTGTACCGGGGCAGGCTCTTCAACCCGGAGTGGACAGCCTACGCCATTTCCGTCCTGCGCGACATCGCCCCCTACCTGAACTACATCCTGCCCGGGCAGCTGCCGTACGGCGCCGTGGTCGCGCACAAGATGGGCTACTTCTGGGACTACGACGGCTGGGTCAACAACGACGCCGGCATCGTCACCTTCACCGACACGGAGGGCCGGACGCGGGCCTACGTGATCAGCTACCTCTCGCAGCAGGCGGCGACGGAGTACGCCGGCTACTCCTTCGGCGCCCACCTCTCGCGGGTGGTGTGGGACTACTTCGCCGCCAGGTACGGCGCCGCTGCGTCCGGCCCCGCGCCGGTGTACAACCCCCCGGCCGAGCCGGAGGCCACTCCCGAGCCGACGGCCACCTCGACCCCGAAGGTGACGGCGACCCCCAAGCCGACCCCGAAGCCCACACCCAAGGCCACGGCCACCTCGACTCCCAAGCCTAAGCCCACAGCTACCGCGACACCTGTGCCCTCGCCGGAGCTGACGCCCAGCCCGACGCCGGACTAGGCCCCGGCCCAGCCCCGGGCCCGCTCCACCGCCCGCTTCCAGCCCTCGTACAGCCCCTCACGCTCCTCCGCGGCCATCCGGGGGCTGAACCGCCTGTCGACGCGCCAGTGGCGGGCGACGTCGTCCTGGCCCTCCCAGAAGCCGACGGCCAGCCCGGCCAGGTAGGCGGCGCCGAGGGCAGTCGTCTCCAGGACGGCCGGCCGCACCACGTCGCGGCCCAGGATGTCGCCCTGGATCTGGAGGAGGAGGTCGTTGGCGGCGGCGCCGCCGTCGACCCGCAGCTCCGAGAGCCGCACGCCGGAGTCGTGCTCGACCGCCTCCAGCACGTCGCGGGCCTGGAATGCCATCGCCTCCAGGGTGGCGCGGGCGAGGTGGGCGCGCGTGGTGCCGCGGGTGATGCCGATGATGAGGCCGCGGGCCTGCGGGTCCCAGTGGGGGGCGCCCAGCCCGACGAACGCCGGGACGACGTAGACGCCGTCGCTGGAGGGGACGCCGGCGGCCAGCGGTTCCACCTCCGCCGACGAGGCGATTAGCCCCAGGCCGTCGCGGAGCCACTGCACGGCGGCGCCGGCGATGAAGTTCGACCCCTCCAGGGCGTACGTCACCTCGCCGTCGAGTCCCCAGGCGATGGTGGTAAGGAGAGAGCGGGAGGCGACCCGCTTGTCGCCGATGTTCATCAGGAGGAAGGAGCCGGTGCCGTAGGTGTTCTTGGCCATGCCCGCCTGGAAGCAGGCCTGGCCGAAGAGGGCGGCCTGCTGGTCGCCGGCCATACCGGCCACCGGGATGGCGGCTCCCAGGAGGCCGGCCTCGGTCTCGCCGAAGACGCCGGACGACGGCCGCACCTCGGGCAGGAGGGCGTCGGGGACGTCGAGCGCCTCCAGCAGCTCGCCGTCCCAGCGGCGCTCGAATATGTTGTACATCAGGGTGCGCGAGGCGTTGGAGCAGTCGGTGGCGTGGACGCCTCCGCCCGGAGCGGATCCGCCTCCGGCGGAGGTCAGCCGGTACAGGAGCCACGAGTCGATGGTGCCGAACATCAGCTCGCCGTGCGCCGCCCGCTTCCGCGCCCCCGGCACGTTGTCGAGGAGCCAGCGCACTTTCGTCCCTGAGAAGTACGGGTCGAGCACCAGGCCCGAGCGCTCGCGGAAGAGCGGCTCCAGCCCCCGTCGGCGCAGCTCCTCGCAGAGGGGGGCGGTCCGCCGGTCCTGCCAGACGATGGCGTTGAAGACCGGCCGGCCGCTTCGGTCCCAGACGATGGTGGTCTCCCGCTGGTTGGTGATGCCGACGGCGGCGACCTGCCGCGGGGAGACCTTCGCCTGCTTCAGCACCGCCCGCGCCGTCTCCAGCTGGGTGCGCCAGATCTCCTCGGGGTCGTGCTCCACCCAGCCCGGCTGCGGGTATATCTGCTCGAACGGCTGCTGGGCTACGGCGACGGGGCCGCCTTCGCGGTCGAAGAGGATGGAGCGGGAGCTGGAGGTGCCCTGGTCGAGGGCGAGGACGAAATCGCTCATGGTGGTGAGGGTAGCATTCGCCCTGGGGCCTGTCGAGCCGGCCTGCCGGCAGGCAGGGCTTGACGCGCGGCTATGCCGCGAATGATACTGCGGCGAGACTTCGCCGCCGAGGAGGTACCGCCGTGAGTAGCGAGGACCGCCCCATCTGGGGCGTGATCACACCCGTCGTCCCTCCCGGTGCCCTGGTCGCCCAGGCGAAGATGCTGGAGGCGGCGGGCGTCGAGGGCCTGTTCGCGCCGTAGGTCTACGGGCCGCCGTTCGTCCCCCTGGCCGCCGCCGCGGCCGTCACCAGCCGCGTCCGCCTCGCCTCGGGGATCGCCCTGGCCTTCGCCCGCAGCCCTTTCGAGACCGCCCTCGCCGCCATCGACCTCGACCGGATCAGCGGCGGCCGCTTCACCCTGGGCCTGGGCTGCAGCGTGCGCTCCTGTAGCGAGGGGATCTTCGGGATGCCCTACGGGAAGCCGCTGGCCCACCTGCGTGAGGTGGTGGAGATCGTACGGCTGGTCTTCACCAAGGGGCACACGGGGGAGCTGGAGCGGTACGAGGGGGCCTACCACCGGCACGACTTCAGCGAGCTCCAGCCGCCGGCGCCGCCCCTGCGGACCGACATCCCGATCTGGATCGCCGCCCTGAGGGCACCGCTGCTGGCCCTGGCCGCTGAGATCGGCGACGGGGTCATGGGCCACGCCATCTGGTCTGTCCACTGGGCGACGAAAAAGATGCCCTCCGTCATCGAGAAGGGGCTGAGGCGGGCCGGCAAGGAGCGCAGCGATGTCGAGGTGAACCTGTGGCCCATCGTCGCCATCAGCAACGACCGGGCGGAGGCGATCGACGACAGCCGCGCCACCGTCGCCTTTTACGCCGGCATCACCCAGTACGAGGAGTACTTCGCCGCCCACGGCTTCCGGCGCGAGGCGCAGGCGCTCCAGGAAGGGGTAAGGCGGGGCGACTACGTGGGCGTCGCCCACCTGGTGCCCAACGAGATGGTGGAGACGTTCGTCACCTGCGGCAGGCCGGACGAGGTTCGGCGGAGGATCGAGCCGCTGTGGGAGGCCGCCGACTCGCTGTGCCCGGTGCCCGCTCCCTACGCCCTGCCCGCCGAGAAAATCATCGCCTACAGCGCTGCTATTGCTAGCACGTTCTACGGCTGACTGGGGCCGCACCACCGCTCGTCCTTCGACGGGCTCAGGACGAGCGGAGGGCAACCTGGCTTCGTGCTACGATACCCTCGATGGCCCTGCTATTCCTGGAGCGGCTGCTGCGCGAGGAGCTGGCCCGCCGCGGGCGCGGGGAGCTGATGGCGCAGGCGGTCCAGCACATCGCCCTCACCGACGACGGCTCGACGATATACGTCCACCTGCTGCCCGGCGCGGGGTCGGCCCGCCTGCCCGGCCGGGCCTACGTCCTCGCCTGGCGCGACTACGCCGAAGACCCCTTGCAGCGGCTGGACTGCTTCCGCTGGCTGATGGGCGAGGCGAAGCTGGCCATCCACGACAACGCGGACGACATCATCCGCTGGCTCGAGGGCCGCTGACGCTATCTAAGACAGCAGTCTAGCGGCGACGCCGGACGGCCACGGCGGCAAGGGCGGCCGCGCCGCCGAGCAGCCCGAGCCCGCTCAGGCCGAGCACCAGGGCCAGGCCGTCCCACGTCGACGGGGAAGCGCCCTGCCCGGTCTCCGGGAACTGCTCGGGGGCCTCCTCTTCGCCCAGCACGTGCGGCGTGGACGTGGGCGTCGCCGTCGCCCCCGCTGCCGCCGGTGTGCCCGTCGGTGTCGCCTCGGGCGCCTGCGGGGTGGACGTCGGCGTCGGTGCGGGGCCGGTCAGCACATCGATGTGCGAGATGGCCTGGCAGTCGGGCCCGGCCGTACCCGTGCGCTGCACCTTCACCTTGGAGGTGCCGATGCCGCTGACCGTGTAGCAGTTCGCGACGACGCCGTCGCTGGTGACCAGCTTGTGCTCGCCGTTGAACATGTTGGCGCCGGACTTAATGCAGACGGCAGTGATGGTGTCGCTGCCCGCGTCGTAAGTCACCAGGTCCGCGCTGCCTGTGATGCCGGTGACACCGTCGTCGCAGGGAGCGTGCGGATCGGCGGCCGCCGCAGACGGCGCGCCGAAGCTGGCAAGGCTAACGGCGGCGATCAGGGCGACGGCGGCGGACAGAACGACGAGAACGAGTGCTCCCCCTGGGAGCGGGCGGCCTTCTCCCCTCATTTCGACCTCCTCCTTTGGGCTGGCGAGAAATGCTGGAGCATTGTACCACGAAAGACCGCTAGATGACATAAGGTGACCATCAAGAAACGTTAATCGCCGGTTTGGGCGCCGGGGCGGCCGTCGTCGACATAACGGCTCGCCGGCGTGTAAATTGCCCGGAGACGGCCTATAATATCGGTGAGATGCCGAAGCTGATCGGTAAGGCCGTTACCCTGGCGGAGGCCCTGGACGCGCTGGTGAGGCCCGGGGAGCTCTACGAGCGCCTGGACGGGGAGAAGGTCCGCTGCTACGCCTGCGGCCACCGCTGCCTGATCCTGGAAGGGCAGCGGGGGATCTGCCAGGTGCGCTACAACCGCGGCGGCACCCTGATGGTCCCCCACAACTACGTCGGCGCCCTCCAGTGCGACCCCACCGAGAAGAAGCCGTTCTTCCACGTCCTACCCGGCTCGCTGGCCCTTACCTTCGGCATGCTGGGCTGCGACTACCACTGCTCGTACTGCCAGAACTGGCTCACCTCACAGGCCCTGCGCGACCCTGTCGCCGGCGTGGAGCCGATGGAAGTTGCCGCCCCGGAGCTGGTGGAGATCGGGCGCCGCATGGGGGCCCGGGTGTTCGCCAGCTCCTACAACGAGCCGCTCATCACCAGCGAGTGGGCCGTGGAGGTGTTCCGGATCGCCAAAGCGGAAGGGTACCTGACGGCGTACATCTCCAACGGCAACGGCACCCGCGAGGTGCTGGAGTACGTCCGGCCCTGGGTCGACTGCTACAAGATCGACCTCAAGTCCATGTCCGACAAGAACTACCGGCAGCTGGGCGGCAAGCTGGAGAACGTGCTCGCTACCGTCCAGATGGTGCACGAGCTGGGGTTCTGGGAGGAGATCGTCACGCTGGTGGTGCCCGGCTTCAACGACTCAGACGAGGAGCTGAGGGAGGCGGCCCGCTTTATCGCCTCCGTGGACCGGAACATACCCTGGCACGTCACCGCCTTCCACAAGGACTACAAGATGACCGACCCCGATAACACCAGCGCCGCCACGCTGCTCCGCGGCGCCGGCATGGGTCGCGAGGAGGGGCTGCGGTACGTCTACGCCGGCAACCTGCCCGGCCTGGTGGGCGACTTCGAGAACACGTACTGCGCGGGCTGCAACGCCTTGCTCATCGGCCGCCATGGCTACCGCATCCTGAAGTACGAGATAACCTCCGCAGGCGTCTGCCCCAAGTGCGGCGAGGGGATTCCCGGCATCTGGTGGAAGGACGAGCGGCCGCGCCAGATAGCGGAGCACCCCATCCCCCTGACGTATCGCGTCTAGCGGCGAGCAACAAGGAACAAGGAACACCGGATAGGGACGGTTGTGTTCCCTGTCCCTATGCGTTGGTGGTCCAGATGTCCCAGTTGCGGATGTCGGGGCCGGCCGTGCCCCAGCGCCATCCCTGTACGGTATCGCGCAGGCCGGTGTAGGCCAGGGGGGCGAACAGGTTGAACGGCGGGGCGTGGTCGCGCAGGAGCACTCGCTGCGCGGCCAGGATGACCTTCTCCCGCGCGTCCTCGTTGAACATCTTCGTCTGCTTCTCGTACAGGGCGTCGAACTCCGGGTTGGAGTAGCCGGCCCAGTTCAGGTCGCCGGTGACGCCCTTCGAGTGGTAGAAGCTAAGGGCCCGGTCCGGCTCATCGTAGGGCAGGTGGATGTGGAAGGTCATATCGAACAGGCCGGGCACCAGCACCGTGGTGAGCCAGGTACCGAGGTCCATAAGCTGCAGCTCGATGTCGAACCCGACCTTGTTCAGCTGGTTGATGACCACCGTCACCGTGTCCTCCCAGAGGCCGGCGATGGAGGCCGTCTTCAGGCGCACCTTCGTCCCTATCGCGCCCGCCTGCTCGAGGAGCGCGCGGGCCCGGTCGGGGTCGTGGCGGTAGAACTGCTGTAACTCCTCCTTCGGCAGGGCCCAGCGCCCGTGGGCCGGCACGACGGGCCCCGTGAGCTCGCCCTCGCCGAAGACGAGCCTGTCGATGAGCTCCTGGCGGTTCAGCGCCAGGTCGATAGCCTCCCGCACCCGCGGGTCGTTGAACGGTGGCTTGTTTACCTTCACCCAGAGCACGTACCAGGCCAGGCTGGGCTGTTTGTGGACGATGACGCCCGCGGTCCGCTCCAGGTCCTCGTTGACGAGCGGGTTGAGCGTGGCCCCGACCACGTCGTGGCGGCCGGTCTGGAAGGCCGACAGCAGGGACGACTGGTCGAAGATCGTCTGGTAGACCAGGCTGTCGAGGTAGGGGCGGTCGGGGACGAAGAACTCAGGGTGTCTGACTATGCTCAGCTGCTCGCCGCGGATGAACTTGCCGAGCGTCCAGGGGCCGGTGCCGAGGACCGTGGTGGCCGCCTCGACCTGGTCGATCTCGACGGGGGCGATGGTCCACGTGGGGTTCCCGACTTCGTTTATAGCCGGCCAGAACGGCCGCTTCAGCTTCATGCGGAACGTGTACGGGTCGGGAGTCGCGAGGCTCCCCAGATCGATTACCCCCGGGAACCGCTTGTCGATAACGTCGAAGCGGGTGCTGCGGCGCGTGAAGCTGAACTTGACGTCCTCGGCGGTCATCTCCCGCCCGTTGACGGGCGGTCGGTTGTAGAACTTGATGCCGCGTTTCAGCTTGAAGATGAACTCCAGGTGCTCGGGGTCCGGCAGCTCGACCGATTCGGCGTGGCTGAGGAACATCTCGCTGGGGTTCGTGTTCGGCCAGACGTGGTAGAGGAAGCCGTACATCTTGGAGGTGATGTCCAAGGCGGTGACAGTGGCGTGCGGGTCAACGGTGGTGGGGTCCGTCGCCCGGCCCAGGACGATCTGGCCTCCCCGTCGCGGCTGGCCAGCGCCGGTGCCGCCGGGCCCGGGTCTGCCGGCGGGCCCTCCGCCGTCTGGCTCGCAGCCCACCGCCGCCGCGGCGGCGGTGCCGGCCGCCGCCGCCAGCCCCCCGATGACGGCGCGCCGCCGGCTGATCCTCCTACGGAAAACACGCGTCCAGTAGTTGTCGTTCTGCACGAGGGCGCCCTCCTTCCGGCACAGCGAATATGAGATGATGCCAGCAACATTCTAGCTTGCACACGTCAAGACGCAAGTTCTGGCGAACTAGCGTCGTCTGGTCCATATACAACCTCGCCTATCCATGCGTTATCATAGTTGTAAACCGTCGAATTCCGGGATGGCAGGCGGCAAACAGGGGGGGTCTCAATCTTATGCCACGGTCAATATGGAACGGCGTCATCAGCTTCGGGATGGTGAGCATCCCCGTGAAGCTCTACACCGCGACCGACGACAAGGACATCTCGTTTCACCTCCTGCACAAGGAGTGCGGCTCGCGGCTCAAGCAGCTCCGCTGGTGCCCGGTGTGCGAGCGGGAGGTCTCCTGGGACGAAGCGGGCCGCGGGTACGAGTACGCCAGGGATCAGCACGTCTTGCTGGAGGAAGAGGACTTCGCCAGGCTGCCCCTCGCCAGCAAGCACACCATCCAGCTGTCGGCGTTCGTGGACGCCTCTGAGATCGACCCCATCTACTACGAGCGGAGCTACTACCTGGAGCCGGAGGAGACCGGCGTCAAGCCCTACGCGCTCCTGATGCGGGCCCTGAAGGAAAAGGGCCTGACCGCTCTGGCAAAGGTGGCGGTCCGCAACAAGGAGCGGCTGTGCTCCCTCCGCCCCTATAACGGTACGCTCATCCTCGAGACGATGTTGCACCCCGACGAGATCCGCGTGGAGAAGGGCGAAGACAGCGATATCGAGGTGAGCGAGCGCGAGTTGGGCATGGCCTTCACCCTGATCGACCTCCTGTCGGAGCCGTTCGACCCGAGCAAGTACCACGACGATTACCGCGAGGCCCTTATGGAGATCATCCAGGCCAAGCTGGAGGGCCAGGAAATCGTCGAGGCCCCGGCCGCCCCGGCCCGGGTCACCGACCTGATGGCCGCCCTCAAGGCCAGCGTGGAGGCCGCCCAGAAGGGCAGGCAAGAGGCCGAAGCGACTGGCGGTGGCGGCCGCCGTCGCAAAGCGGCAGCGGGATGAGCCAGGAGCGGTTCGCCCTCAGCGAAGCGCCTCACGACAGCCCGGGGGTCCTCCCCCGATCGATCAAACCCATGCTCGCCGTCACCGGCGAGGAGGCGTTCGACTCCCCCGCCCACGTCTTCGAGCTCAAGTGGGACGGCGTCCGCGCCATCGCCTTCGTCGAGTCCGGCGCGGTGCGCGTCCAGGACCGCTTCCTGCGCGACATCACGTCCTTTTTCCCCGAGTTTGCCGCCGTCTCCGGCCGCGTTCGCAGCAAGTGCGCCGCCCTGGACGGCGAGATCGTTGCCCTGGACAGCAAGGGCAAGCCGGACTTCCAGGGGCTCCAGCCCCGCCTGGCCGGGTGCGACCCACAGGAGGCGTCGGCGCTGGCCAGGCGCTGGCCGGTGACGTACCAGGCGTTCGACATCCTCTTCTGGGACGGGCGGTCGGTGATGAACCTGCCCCTGTGGCGGCGCAAGAGCCTCCTGCACCAGGTGGCCCGCCCCGATAGCTTCCTCCACACGCCGGAGTACGTGGAGCGGGAAGGGATCGCCTTCTTCGAGGCGGCCCGCGACCACGGCCTGGAAGGGATCGTGGCAAAGGAGAAGGCCGGTCTCTACCACCCGGGCCAGCGCGGCCCCACCTGGGTGAGGCTGAACGTGTACGAGAAGGGCGAGTTCGTCATCGGTGGCTACACCTTCGGCGGCGGGCGGCAGAAGAAGCCGCTGGCGTCGCTCCTGGTGGGGGTGTACGATGCCGGCGGCCGCCTAACCTATGCCGGCGAGGTGACCGGCCCCTTCAACGACGACGCGGCCCGTGAGCTCACAGCCCGGCTCGACCCTCTCCAGACGCCGGAAAGCCCCTTCCCGAACCCGCCGCGGCTGCCCCGCCTCATCTTCTGGTGCCGCCCGGAGATGGCCTGCAGCGTCCGCTTCGGCCAGTGGGCGCGCGAGGGCCTCATCCGCTTCCCGATGTTCGTCGTCCTGCGCCCTGACGTCCCCGCCGCCGAGTGCCGGCTGGAGGATGTCCGCTCTTCCTGACGGAAGAATCCAAGCGACCGCACTCCTCCGTTCCCCGTTTAGGGAGAGAGATGCTTGATGCCGGGGAGGCGAAGGAATATGCCCGTAGCGATCGACCGGAACGAAGTGCAGAGGTTGCTGGACGAGGGCGCACAGCTCGTCGAGGTCCTGCCCGAGCAGGAGTACGGGGACGAGCACCTGCCGGGGGCCATAAACATTCCCCTGAAGAAGCTGGACGCGGAGACTACCGCTGGCCTCGACAAAGACAGGCCGGTCATCGTCTACTGCTCCGACTACCAGTGAGACCTGAGCCCGCGGGCCGCGGCGCGGCTCGAGAGCCTGGGCTTCGACAAGGTGTACGACTACGTCGCCGGGAAGGCGGACTGGTCGGCGAGCGGCCTGCCCCGGGAAGGCAGGCTCGCCGCTACACCGGTGGCGCAAGACGCCCTGCGCGAGGTCCCTACCTGCGCGCTGGACGAACGGGTCGGCGACATCCGCCGGCGGCTGGAGGCCGGGGGCGGGAACACGTGCGTGGTGGTGAACCGGGACGGCGTCGTCCTCGGCCGGCTGACGGAGGACGCGCTCCAGGCCGATCTCGAAGCGACGGCCGAATCGGTCATGGAGGCCGGACCAACGACCTTCCGGCCGGACTTCCCGCTGGACGGCCTGGTGGAGCGCAT
>JACOUE010000042.1 GCA_016178045.1 Chloroflexota bacterium | reverse complement strand
TGGCACCGCGGTCATCTCGTCGCGCAACTCCCCCACGTCGACAAGGCCAGACTCCGCGATGCACCATTGACCGTGCAACAAGTGATAGAGGACATTCTACCTGCGACGTAAAGGCGGTCATTCTAGCTGCGACGCGACACATCACTTGACAACGTATGGGCCAGTATTAGACTATTGCGCACACGGCGGACTACTCGCGCTTCCGCCCAGCCAGCCTCGCCCATGAACGTCGAGACTATCCGCAGCTACATCAAAGAACAGGTCGCCTACCTCAAGGAGTACAAGGTTCAGCCTTCCGACATAGCCGACGACCAGCCGCTCTTCAGCGACGAGGACGAGGTCGTCGACAACTCCCTCGATCTGGATTCCCTGGACGCCGTCGAGCTGGCCCTGGCTATCGAGGAAGAGTACAAACTGGAGACCCCTGAAGACATCGACATCCGCCGCTTTCGCACCGTCAACGACATCGTCGACTTCGTCGTAGAGCTGATCGAACGCGAACCCGCCCGCGATGCCTGACGCCAGCGACTCCCGCCGGCGTATCGTCGTCACGGGGATGGGCTGCATCGCTCCCCTTGGCAATAACGTCGAGAGCTTCTGGTCCGGTTGCCTTGAGGGGCGCTCGGGAGTCGGCCCTATCACTCACTTTGACGCTTCTGACCTCCCCTGCCGGATAGCCGGCCAGGCCTGGCACTTCAACCCGCTGGACTGGCTGAGCGAGAAGCAGTCGGTCCCTTCGAGGTGCCCAAAGGCATGTGCTCCGGCCCGTCCGGCACGCTCGCCACGGCCTACCCGATCAAGGGCGCCAACTATTCGATCTCCTCGGCCTGCTCGACCAGCGCGCATTGCATCGGCAACGCCTCGGAGCTGATCCAGTGGGGCAAGCAGGACGTGATGTTCGCCGGCGGCGCCGAAGCCTGGATCACCGAGGCCGGTATGGCCAGCTTCTGTCTGCTGCGCGCCCTGAGCAAGCGCAACGACGCCCCCGAAAAGGCGAGCCGCCCCTTCGACGCCGGCCGCGACGGCTTCGTCCCGGCGGAAGGCTCGGCCATGTTCGTCCTCGAGGCCCTGGAGCACGCCCAGGCGCGCGGCGCTCCCGTCCTGGCCGAGGTGGCCGGCTTCGCCTGCACCGCCGACGCCGCCGACCTCGTCGCTCCGCGGCGCGACGCCGCCTGCGCCGCCCGCGCCATCACCCTGGCTCTGGGGGACGCCGGCCTGGAGGCCGAAGACGTGGACTACGTCAACGCCCACGGCACCTCCACCCCCCTGAACGACGCCGTCGAGACGCGGGCCCTGAAGCAGGGGCTGGGCGAGCACGCCTACCACATCCCCGTCAGCGCCACGAAGTCCCTCATCGGCCACAGCCTCGGCGCCGCCGCCGCCATCGAGACGGTGGCCTGCCTCAAGAGCATCGAGACGGGTGTCGTCCACCCCACGATAAACCTGGAGCAGCCGGACCCGAAGTGCGACCTGGACTACGTCCCGAACACGGCGCGCCGGGCCACGGTGGACACCGTCCTTAACGTCAGCTTTGGGTTCGGCGGGCAGAACTCCTGCCTGGTCCTCCGCCGCTTCGAGTAACGGGATTACTCGGCGAGGGCGGCGGCGATCAAGTTCGCGTAGAGCAGTCCCCCCTCCGGCCGCAGGTGGATGCCGTCGTCCCAGAAGAACTCAGGGTGGTCGACGCTCGCGCCGTACCAGTCGATGAGCACAGCGTTGGGATAGCGCTTCACCCCCTCGGCGAGAACGGCGTTGTTCGGCCCCTCCCATTCGCGGGGTACCTTCACGTTGACGAAGACCACCTGCGGCACGTCGGCCAGGATGCTCATCATCTCGTCGAACTCGCTCTCGGTGATGACGCCGTTGTTGCCGACGTGGAGGACGACCCTCTTCGCCAGGTAGCCGTTGGCCTTGAGGGCCCCCAGGAGCTCGATAAAGCTGCTCGCCTGCCGGCCGACCTCCGCGTCGATGCTCACGCCCTGTATGGTCTGGGCCAACTGGTCGGCGGATCCCAGCATGACAGAGTCGCCCAGCGCCGTGACGCGGCCGACGGCGATGGGCGAAGGCGCAGACGTCACCGAAGGCACGGGCGTGGCCGCGGCCGTGGGAGCCGCCGTGCCGGTCGCGGCGGGCTTGGCCGTGGAACTGTCCTTGCGCTTGGCCCGGGTCTGCTGCGATGGAGTGGGGCCCTGCTTCGCCCCGGGCTTCGAGGACTTCTTGGGCGACTGCGCCCTGCAGGTGCGCACCAGGCACGACCCAGCCATCGCGAGCGTTGTATCGGGAGTGTTCGACCAGGCGCTGATGTGCACCTTCTGGGCGGCCAGGTAAGGAGGCGGGCCGGGCCGTTCGGCGTTGATGACGGAGGTGCCCAGCATCGCGCAGGAGAGCAGTACGGCGAGGACAGCCGCGCCGTACTGCAGCCCGAGGCGCCATCCCCGCACCCTCAGGCCATCGCGGAGGGCCTCCCAGGCGCGCCCCAGCACGCCCGTGCGCACCGGCACCTCCACGAGGTGGTACGACACCTCCGCCAGGGCTACAGTAATCGCCAGGCGCAGGGCCAGCAGCGACACGCCGTCCAGCGGGACGTCGACCTGCGGCCGTGTGAGCAGGAAGACCGGCCAGTGCCACAGGTAGATGGCGTAAGACCGCAGCCCGACCCACTTTAGGGGAAGCACGCCCAGGACCCTGCCCGCACGGCCCTCCGGCTGGACCGCGGCGGCGATCACCAGCGCCGTAGCGAGGGCGGTCATCGCGAAGCCGCCCTGGTACAGCAGGCGGTCCGACTCGCCGAGGCGGAAGTGCAGGTAGGCGAGCACCGCCAGCCCGATAAGGCCAGCCGCGTCGGCTGCCGCCGCGCCGGCCCGGCCGCGCAGGGTCACCTGGCCCGGGGCCCAGAGGAAGGCCAGGGCGGCGCCAATTAGCAGAGCGGCGGCCCGGGTGTCGGTGCCGTAGTAGATGCGCGAGGGGTCCGCGCCCGGCCGGTAGAGGAGGGCCATCGCCGTGGCGGAGGCGGCCGCGCCCAGCAGAAGGGCGAGCAGAACGCCCCGCGGCCGCAGGTAGCGCAGGCCCAGGGCCAGCAGAACGGGCCACACCAGGTAGAACTGCTCCTCCACCGCCAGGGACCACAGGTGGCGGAGCAGAGACGGGCGGCCGAAGGACTCGAAGTAGGACTGGTGGTCGAAGATGAGGTACCAGTTCGTGGCGTAGCCCGCGGCCGCCGCCGTGTCGCTCCGCAGCCTCGCCACCTCGCCCGGCAGGAACAGCACGGCGAAGGCGAGGACAACGAGCGTCATGAAGAAGAGCGCCGGCAGCAGCCGGCGCGCCCGTCCCAGCCAGAAGGCCCGCAGGCTGAAGCCGCCGTGCTCCCGCCACTCGGAAAGCAGGATGGAGGTGATTAGATAGCCGCTGATGACGAAGAAGACTTCGACGCCCAGAAAGCCGCCGGGCAGCCAGTTGCGGTCGGCGTGGTACACGAGCACGGCGAGGACGGCCAGCGCGCGCAGGCCGTCGATGCCGGGTAGATATGGAAGGCGTCTGCCGAACATCTGACCCTTCACTCAGTTAACGTCAGCGAAGACAAACCGTTCCCTCAGGTAAAGAAGAGCGCCGAACATTCTCGAAAAAATTCCCCCAACCAGCTCGAGGTGACCTGGTTGCCCGATACCCATCTTCGAGCCTCATCGGCGGGAGACCTAACTTTATAGACTGCCCCTGCCCGATGGCTGTTACGCAAAGGAGTAGCAGAGGCGGCCTAGACTACTCTGGGCCACCTCTCTCCGACGCTCAGATGGTGGGCCCGGCAGGATTCGAACCTGCAACCAACCGGTTATGAGCCGGACGCTCTGCCCTTGAGCTACGGGCCCACCCCAAAGGCATTGTATATCTCCCTCAAACCCCTCATCAACAACGCTACCGGGTGCCCCTCACCTTGTAACGCCTCCTAAGTCCAGACCGTCTCCATAAGCGAAGGCCCCTAGGCCGCCTCAAAAAAGGTTCAAACCGACGAGAAAAAACCGCTGACATGACCGTAACAGAGGACTTCGAAGCTCGTAACCGCGGAGAACCGCCCGTCCACGACGATACTTACCTCTTCAAGCGCCAGTTGTGGGTCCTCCGCTTCATGGGCGTCGCCCTGGCCCTGGCCGGCTGGGCGGTCATCTACTTCGTCCTGGCTGATTCCAGCGTCGAGCGGATTATCGGCACCGGGCTCATGGGAGCGCTGGGCTCCGCCGCCTTCGCCGTGGCCATCACCGGCCGCAAGGTCGCGGTCAAGCTCGAGAAGAAGCTCCGGCTGCGGCTGCTCATCCACAACATGGAGCTGGAAAACCTCGCCATGCGGGACGACCTTACCGGCCTCTACAACCGCCGCTACTTCTTCGAGCGGCTGCAGAAGGAGGTCGAGTCGGCCAAGGGACTGGGCCGGCCGCTGGCCGTCGTCGTCATGGACATCGATTCCCTCAAGGCCATCAACGACACCTACGGCCACAAAGCCGGGGACCGCTCACTGGCCGCCTTCGGACGGTTCCTCCTGGAGGAGACGCGGGCCACCGACATCCCGGCCCGGATCGGCGGCGACGAGTTCGCCGTGATCCTTCCCGATACCAGCAAGCGGGGCGCCTACGAGATGATCGAGAGGTTCATCCTGAGGCTGCGGGCCTTCGCCATCGACGCCGGCACCGGCGGCCAGCTGAAGCTGGCCGCATCGTTCGGTCTTTCCGGTTACCCCTGGGGCGCCGCCGACGTCGATGCCCTGGTCCAGCAGGCGGACGCCGGGATGTACGCCCACAAGGCCACGCGCCGCAAGGGCGCTCCTGCGGACCTGCCGATCGAGGTGGAGGTGGGCACCGGCGCCATATCCGACTTCGACGGGAGCGTTTTGGGAGGGGGCGAGCATGAGACCGGGTAACGGCGACGTACCGGACCTTATCTTCCGCGAGGTCCGCCGGCTGAGATGGATCGCCCGCGTTGCCGTCTGGCTGCTGATCGCCGCCTACATACCCTGGGACTACTACCTGCTAGGCTACACCTGGAAGATCATCTCCCTTCACCTGGTACCGGCGATCATCGCTAGCAGCATCATCGTGGAGACGATATTCGTAGCGTCGCTACGGCTGCAGAAGCGCGGCCGCTATCCCAGCGCCCTGGCCGTGGAGCTGGGCGCGATCTCTGACCTGCGCCTCGCCACGGAAGCGGGGCTACGCCTGAGCGCCCGCTGGCTGGGCGCCGAAGCCGGCCTGCTGGTCTGGCTCGACGAGCGCGGGAACCGCGTGCCGGTGACCGCTTGCGGAACGCCCGACGATTGGACCCGACGCTTCCAGCCCCCTACCTCCGGCTACGACCCGGTCCGCCTGGCCCTGGAACAGCAGCGGCCTATCATCGGCTCGACGAGCCGCTGTCCGTATTGGAGGGATCTGTTCGAGCGCAGGCGGTCGGCGGCCTACGTGCCATTGACGTCGCGCGACCGCGTCCTCGCCGTAATGACGCTGGTCGGCCCCTACTTCTCCTTCGACCTGCGCGACACCAAGCTCCTGGAGGGTCTGGGCATTGTCATCGGCCTCTCGCTCGACAACCTGCGCCTGAACCAGCGGGAGTACGAGTCCATCATGCAGGTCCTCTGCCACGCCCTGGACATGCGCGACCGGGCGACCGAGGGCCACTCTCAGCGGGTGTCCCACCTGGCCGGCCTCGTCGCCCAGCAGATGGGCCACTCCCCCGAGGAGGTGCGCCGCATCCAGCAGGCGGCCGTGCTCCACGACATCGGCAAGATCGGCGTGGCGGACGCCATCCTCTCGAAGCCCGCCGCCCTGACCGATGAAGAGTGGGAAGAGATGCGCCGTCACCCCCACCTGGGCTACCAGATCATCCGCGACATCGCCGTCCTGCGCGACGTGGCGGACATCGTCTACTCCCACCACGAGCGCTTTGACGGGTCGGGTTATCCCCGCGGCCTCAAGGGAGAAGAGATCCCCCTGGGTGCCCGCATCTTCTCCGTCGTCGACCCCTACGACGCCATGACCTCCCACCGCCCCTACCGTCGCGCCCGCGCCCACGAGCACGCGGTGGCGGAGATCCGGAAATGCTCCGGGACACAGTTCGACCCGAGCGTGGTGCAGGCGTTCCTGGAACTCGAGCGCAGGGGCATCATCCACCCCAACGACGACCACGAGGACTTCGAGCCCGATGTCCAGATGACCGTCGGCGAGGCCCCCCTTCCCTCTCCCTGAGGGAGAGGGTTAGAGTGAGGGCACCGCTCCCTTGACAGGTCGCCACTTCTGTGGTGACGTATCCTTTGCCTCAAGACCGGCCCCGTGTCAGGTGCCCCGGAAGGAGGGAGCCATGTCCTCGTACACGGTGATCGACGGCGACGGCCACGTGATAGAGCCCCTCGAGCTGTGGCAGGAGCGCACCGACCCTAAGTACCACGACCGCATCCCCCGGCCGTCCGAGTTACGGGGCCGCTTCCTGCTGGAGGACAGCGTGCTCCCCGCCGAGGAGCGGATGCCTGACAAGCTCCGGGAACGCATCGGCGAGATGACCCGCGAGAAGTACCCCGAGGCCCTCCAGTCGCGCTTCGGGCCGGAAGCGCGACTGACGGACATGGCCCGGGAGGGCATCGACTTCGCCGTCCTCTATCCCACCCTCGGCCTCCTGATGGGCGGCATGAAGGACCCCGGCCTGGCCCTGGCCGTCTGCCGCGCCTACAACGACTGGCTGCTCGACTACTGCCACCAGTGCGACGGCAAGGCCACCGGCGTGGCGATGATCTACCTCCACGACGTCCCCGCCGCCATCGAGGAGGTGAAGCGGGTGCACAAGCTGGGGCTGAAGGCGGCCTTCATCCGCCCCGGCCCCCACCAGCCCCGCGACCTGGGCCACCCGACCTTTCACCCCTTCTACGCCGAGTGCCAGCGCCTGGACATGCCCGTCGTCATCCACGAAGCGACGTCCAGCCTCCTCCCCTCCGCCGGCGCCGACCGCTTCAACAGCTACTTGTTCAAGCACGTCGTCACCCACCCCTTCGAGCAGATGCTCCAGTGCCTGAGCTTCGTCTGCGGCGGCGCGCTGGAGAGCTTCCCGAACCTGCGCGTCGCCTTCATGGAGTCCGGCGCGGGCTGGCTCCCCTACTGGCTCTGGCGCATGGACGAGCACTACGAGATGATGGGCGACCTGTTGACCCCCTGGCTGAAGATGAAGCCCAGCGAGTACTTCGAGCGGCAGTGCTATATCTCCTGCGACCCCGACGAGTGGGTGCTCCCCCGCATCATCGACCTCATCGGGGAGGACAAGATCATCTTCGCCTCGGACTACCCGCACTTCGACTCGCGCTTCCCGGAGTCGGTGGCGTCGGTGCGTGAGGTGGCGTCGCTAAGCGACCGGACGAAGCGGAAGATCCTGGGGGAGAACGCGGCGCGGTTCTACAAGCTGTAGGGCCGGCGCCGACAGGCTGAAGCCTGTCCTACGGGGAAATCGGGGACGTAGCGGCAGGCCTTCAGGCCTGCTCCTACGTAGCCAGGCCGTACTTCTCGACCAGCGCCACGACGTGACCGATGTCCGAGTAAACGCGGGCGCGCATCCCCTCCCGCTGGTCGTCGGGGATGGGGGAGGAGGGGGAGTTGACCATGGCGGCAAAGAGGACGCCGATGATCTGCCAGATGGCGACGGTCACCAGCTCGAAACCGTACAGCCACTGCTCGACGTCGATGGCGCGACCCAGATCCCGCTGTAACTCGTCCAGGTAGACCCCGATGAGCTCCTCGGCGTTGGGCGGCTGCTGGTAGGCCAGGAAGCGGCCCACGTCGGCAGAGGAGAGCCCTTCGCCCATGATCTCCCAGTCGAAGACCACCGTCTTGGGGCCGTCCGGCGTCTCGCGCAGGCCCAGGTTGCGGTTGTCGAAGTCGTAGTGGCAGAGGGTGAGGGGCAGCGGCTCCACTTTCTCCAGCAGGCGCTGCGGGTTGCGGTAGAGCGCATCGACGGCCCGCCGCGTCTTCGGCGGCAGGGAGCCGATGAGGTTGTGCACACCCTCCACGAACCACGGCCACTTCTCGGCGATGTAGCTCGAGACCTCCGCCGGCTCCTTCATGCCGTCGAGGATGTCCACGACGCAGCGGTAGAAATAATCGACCGGCCGCTCCAGCCGCATGAGCCAGGGCAGGTCCAGAACATCGCGCCGCTCCCAGAAGGCGGCGTGAAAGGCGGCCAGGTGGGAGAGGATGGTCCGCAGCGTCTCGTCGCTGAGGGCCTCGGTCATGCCCAACCGGGCGGTGTCCTCGCGGACGTCCTCCACGAATGCCCAGTACTGCTCGCGCTCCGGCGCGTAGATGACGTCGATGTACGGGACGTAGAAAGTGGGCGGGATTTGGCCGTAGATGCCATGGAGGAACGCCTGGAGCTCGCGGTGCTGAGTGTCGCCGGTGATGGCCATGACGGCGTCCCACTTGGGGAGAACGCGGAGAATGAGGGTCGAGCGGCCGGGCCCGCCGGCGCTGTCGTAAGCGAAGGCGATCTCGTAAAACCGCTTGTCGCCGAAGCGGGGGAACTCGAAGGGATCCGGCACCACCTGGAACCCCGTCACCCGGACGGACGGGTCGTCCAGCATCTTGCCGGCGACGCCGGAGAGGAAGTCGGCCGTCAGGTCCTCGACCCGCCGCGGTACCTGCTTCTCCTTTACCATCGGTGGCCCTCCAGGCTCCTTATCATACCATCGCCGGGTAGACCACTCTGCCCCCTTCCGCCCTGGCGAACGGGGTCATCTCGTGGGGGATGGCCCTCGCCCTGTCGATGATGTGTACTACCTCGACGCCGCGGGCCGTCAGGGCGTCCGAGACCAGCATGCGGTGACAGCGCTGGTGGGTTATCTCCGCGCACATGATGGCGCAGGGCCGCTCCCGCGCCAGGGCCAGGAGGCGGGACAGCGCCTCCTCGAACTCGTCCGTCAGCATGTAGTCGGCGTAGGCGCGGAAGCCGGGGCTCCGCCAGCCCATGTTCGGCGAGTCCGCCCGCAGGGCCTTGCGCCAGCCGCCCAGCTCCTTGAGATGCACGTAGGCGATTCCCGCCGCGGTCAGGGCCTGCCCCAGGACGTCTCGGTTGAAGTGGGGGACGTGGCGCGAGCCGGGGGCAGTGCGGATGTCGACCAGCGTCTCCACGCCGTGGGCCTTCAGCGCCTCGATCAATTCCTCGAGGCTGCGGTTGGAGTGGCCAATGGTGTATATCCGCAGAGGCGCCATTTCCAGCTCCGCTGCGCCCTCGCCCGCCGCTCAGGCCCCCTCATCCAGGGCGGTGGCGGGAGTCGCCGCCCGCTCGCGGGCCAACGCCCCGGCCCCGATGCGGAGGGAGGCGGCGAGGGACGCCGTGGCCGCTACCAGCAGGATAACGAGCAGCACCCGGAAGTCGGCGATGGGCGGGCCGCCCTTCTCCGAGCGCAGGACGGCACCGAGGATGCCCGCGCCCACGATGCTCCCCGTGTAGCGGGCGGTGGAGTACACCCCTTGGGCGGAGGCGGCAAGCCGGGCGGGGACGGACTCGACCGCCGCCGTCTGGACCGCCGCAGTCGACAGGCCGATGCCCAACCCGACAAGGCTCAATGCAAGCGCCACGTGCCACGCCGCCATGCCCCTGGAGATGGGCAGCAGGAGGGCCACCGCCGCCACCAGCCCGAGGGCCCCGGCCACCGCGGGCGCGCCGCGGCCGGCGCTATCCGCCAGCCGGCCTCCCAGCGGCGCCACGAACGCCGCCAGTATCGTGAGGGACATGAGCATCAGCCCCGTCTCCGCCGCGTCCCGCCCCTGCACCTCCGTCAGGAACACCGGCATCGCCAGGAGGACGGTGTACATCGTGAGGTTGCTGAACAGGATCGCTCCGCAGGCGGCCGCGAAGGTGCGGTCGCGGAGGAAGCTGGGGTCGATGAGCGGGTTGCCGTACGACGTCTCGCGCTTCAGCAGCAGGACCAGCGCGGCGCCAGCCACGGCGCTCGAGACACTGGCCAGGAGCAGCGGCCCGCTCCTCACCACGTTGATGGCGAGCACCGCGAAGAAGAACACGAGCCCGAGAAGGACGGTCCCCAGGAAGTCGAAGGGGGCGGGCGCCTGCTCCCGCAGGCGCGGCAGGCCCAGCGATACGGCCAGGGGCAGGGCGAGGGCCACGATCGGAACGTTGATGTAGAACATCGCCCGCCAGTCGCTGGCGGCGATCATGGCCCCGCCGATGAGCGGGCCCAGCGCCGCCGCCAGCGAAATCGAAGCGCCCATGAGCCCGAAGGCGCTGGCCCGCCTTTCCGTGGGGTAGGCCTGACGGAGCAAAGCGCCGCTGTTGGGGACCGTGATGGCACCGCCCACCGCCTGGAGACAACGAAACACGACCAGGGCGGCGAAGCTCCAGGCCAGCGCCGCCAGCAGGGAGGCGACCAGGAACAGCAGCAGGCCGGCCACCAGCACCCGCTCCCGCCCGTAGGTGTCGCCCAGCTTGCCGCCGACCGGCTGGGCCAGCGCCATCAGGATCAGGTAAGAGCCGACAAGCCAGGCGACCAGGTGCAGGCCGACATCGAACTCCGCCCGGATGGCGGGCAGGGCGACGGCGATCATCGTCGAGTTGAGGGGGGCGAGCAGAGAGGCGACGAGGGCGGTGACGAGCACCCGGCGGGCCGTCGCCTCCCCCTCAAGAAAGCCGACGAGCGGGAGGCGCAGGGCCCTCACCTACCCCTTAAGAAGAAAGGCGCGCGCTGCATCCAGGAACGCGTCAAGCTGGTCGTGGTGGACCCAGTGGCCGGCCCCGTCGACCACCACGGAGCGGCGGTCGCTGATCGCCTCGGCGCGGCGCTCCCACTCGGGCCCGGGCGCCCAGCTCTCGGTGCCACGGATCAGGAGCACCGGCGCCGTGATCTTCCGCCAGATGTCCTGGGCGTCCTCCAAGTTGAACTCGTAGGGCGAGCGGACGCGCACGTAGTTGTCGAACTTCCAGGTGTAGCTGCCGTCCTCGTTGCGATTGGCCCCGTACACGGTAAGGTGATGCGCCATCTCCTCTGTGAGGTGCGGGTTCGCCTCCCGCATCCGCTGCACGGCGTCGTCCAGGGTGGCGTAGCGCCGCGGCTGCCGCCGCTCCATCTCGTGCATGTGCCCGATCCACTCCCGCATCCGGACGTGAGCGGGACGGTGCTCCATGAACGGCGGGCCGAGCCCCTCGATAGCGACGACTCTGGCGACGCGGTCGGGGAAGATACCGGCGTACTGGAGGGCGACGGCCCCGCCCAGCGAGTGGCCGATGATGGTGAGAGGCTCCCGGCCCAGGACCTCGACCAGGGTGGCGATGTCCAGGACGAACTCGGGGAGGCTGTACATGCTGCCCACCGCCCAGTCGCTGTCGCCGTGGCCCCGCAGGTCGGGGGCGTATATGGCGTACTGGTCGGAGAGGGCCTGGGCCACGGTGTCCCAGTTGCGGCAGTGGTCGCGGCCGCCGTGGATGAGCAGCAGCGCCGGCTTGCCCTCGTCGCCCCAGCAGACGTAGTGCAGCTTCAGTCGCTGCGACAAGTAGTACTGGGATACCGGTTCCATGACCACTGCTTCTAACGCCTCCACTACTGTGCGCGGGACTGGTCGAGAAAAGGTGAGTACACGTACAGGCGGACGAGCATATCGGGCATGACGAGGGCTATCATAGCAGAAACGGCCTTCTCGGGCATGGCAACCGCGTATCTGCGAATTCGGGTCACGCCCTCCGCTCGCCGCGACAGGCTGGAGGGCTGGACCGGCGACGTCCTCCGCCTCCGGGTGGCGGCCCCGGCCGAGCGCGGCCGGGCGAACGAGGCCGTCCTCCGCCTGCTGGCGAAGGCGCTGGGCGTAGACTACCAGTCGCTGCGTATCGTCAGGGGAGCGGCCGGCCGCAACAAGCTGGTGCGGATCGAGGGGCTGGACGACGGGGAGGTGAGGCGGCGGGTCGGCGCCGCCGGCGAGGGCTAGACCGGCTCGAAGTGGCTGATGTCGAGGATGGAGCCCTGGCGCTCCTGCTTCGGGCGCAGCACCGGCTTGACGCGCAGCCCCTCGGCGGCCTGCGGGTCGACGCCCCTGAGGCGGTGGAGCAGGAGGCCGTCGGCGCCGTCCATCTGGATGAGACCGTACACCTCCGGCTCGTCCAGCCGCTCCCCCTCCAGGCGGACGTAAGCGGCGCTCGCCGCCCGCAGGGTCCCCTCCGGCCCCACCTCTACCCACTCATCGAGCGAGGCGAAGCAGCGCTCGCAGAAGACGCGCGGCGGCATGTAAGTGTAGCGGCATCTCTCGCACCGGGTCGCGAGCAGTCGGCCGCTCTCCATCAGCTCGCGGAAGAAGCGCTCCCCGGCCAGCCCCAGCGTGTAGAGGTGGCTCACGGGCATTTCGCCCGGCCACGACCTCAGGTCCGTCGCCCGCTCTTCCGTCATGCCTCTGGCCCGGGCCGGAAGTACCTTATGTCGAGAATCGAGCCGGTCCGCTCTCCGGCCGGCTTCCACACCGCCTCCACCGCCATGCCGATGCGCACGTCTTCGGGCTTGATCTCGGCCAGGTAGTGGAGGATGCCCATGCCCGGGCTGGCCCCGTCGATCTCGATGACGGCGACGATAACCGGCTCCTTGAGAGGGCTCGCGTCCCAGCGGATGTGGGAGACGGAGTAGGTGTTCACCCGTCCCCTGTCCGATACGTAGACCCACTCGTCGGTGCGGCGGAAGCACTCCTCGCAGAAGATACGGGGCGGGACCAGGATGCGGCGGCAGCGCCGGCACTTCCGGGCGATGAGCCGCCCGTTCTTCAGCTCCTGGAGGAACCTGCCCACGGCGACGCCGGTGTCCCAGGCGTAGCGGAGCAGAGGTGGCGTCTCCACTGTCAGCACCTGGCGGAGCTGGGCGTCGCTCAGGGGAGTGCCGGGGTAGTCGCTCTGCACCGCCATCGCTAGGCCCTCATCACCACGACGGTGCCGACCTGCATCAGGTCGCCCCAGGCCTGGGCCAAGCCGCAGCGGGGCTGCCCCGGCACCTGGCGCGACCCGGCCTCGCCGCGCAGCTGCCAGAAGATCTCCGCCACCTTCATCAGGCCCGCCGCCGCGATAGGGTTGCCCACTCCCAGAAGCCCGCCCGAGGGGCACACCGGCAGGTCGCCGTCGCGTTCCGTTATGCCGTCGGCGGTCAGCCTGGGCGCCTCGCCGCGGCCGCACAGGAGCAATCCCTCCAGGTGGTGCAGCTCCTTGTAGGAGAACGGGTCGTACGCCTCCACCACGTTTATCTCCTTGCGCGGCTCCTTGACGCCGGCCATCCGGTAGGCCATGCGCGCGGCGTACTCGACGTAGCGGGGGTAGGCCAGGTCGCGGTTGGTCCAGTAGGCGGTGTCGAGGTGCCAGCCGACCCCGTCGAGCCAGACCGGCTTGTCGGTGACGCGCTTGGCGACGTGCTCAGCGGCCAGGACGAGGGCGACGGCGCCGTCGCTCACCGGGCTGACGTCCAGGCGGTTCACCGGCCAGACCATGATCTCCGAGTTCAGCACGTCCTCGACGGTGATGTCCTCCGCTACCTGGGCGCAGGGGTGAGCCAGGGCGTTGCGCTTGTTCTTCACGGAGACGCGGGCGATCTCCTCCTTGGTGATGCCGTACGTCTCCATGTAGCGCCGCATCTCCAGGGCGA
>JACOUE010000058.1 GCA_016178045.1 Chloroflexota bacterium | reverse complement strand
GTGGGCCAGGTCCTCGCGCTTCAGGTAGACCTTCGCGCCGCCGAGCCGCCGGGTCAGGTTACCGGCGAAGTAGAGGGACGTGGGCCGGCCGGCGTAGTCGCGGAGGAGGTCGGCCAGCTCCCGCTGGAACGAGGGGTCGGCGCAGGCCTGCCGATACGTCCTCTCCAGCTCTACGACCGCGGCCATCAGCGTCTCCGGGATGAACCTGCCCCCGAAGGCGCCGAAGCGGCCGCGGGCGTCCGGCAGCGCCTCAGTCGCCAGCTTGTCCCGCCTCCAGCTTGGCCTTAATGCGTTCCAGGTCCTGTTGCATCCTTCGACCTGCCACCAGGGGGAAGCCGAACCGAACCAGCGGCCACAGCACCGCCCGCGGCTGCAGGACTTCCACTTGTTTCACCAGCAGCGTCGTATCCCCTTGACCCTCCACCAAAAAAGCGTTGCGGAAGCGACCTCCCGGCGACACGGATTCGAAGACGATGCGGCGATTGGGCACGAGCTCCGTAACAACGTTGTCGTTGCGGATATTCAGCCCCCACATGCGGCCGCGGCTCTCAAAAGCGTCCCCTTCCGCAGCCGGCCCCTGGCTCACCTCCAGACTGTGGAGGCTCCACTCACCGTGCCGCGAGAAGTCCGCCAGATAGCCAAATACCTTTTCGACCGGGGCCTTGATAGCGATCTCCCGTCCAATGGACGCCATGACTTCCCCTAGCCGGCGCCCTCCTCCAGCTTCGCCTTGATGCGCTTGAGGTCGCCGTTGAGGATATTGGGGAGGAGGAAAGCGACCAGGACGGGGGTGAGCAGCTTGAACAGCAGCGGGTTGATCTGCAGCCCCTCGGTGCCCTTCGTCAGGCGGGTCGACCCGTCGGCGCCCTCGACAACGAAGTGGTGGCGAAAGCGCCCGGCGTTACCCTCCGCCTCGAACACGAACTTGCTGTTGGGGACCATCTCCGTGACGACGACGTTCTCCTCGTTGTCGCGGCCCATCTCGTGCCCCACGGACAGGAACGTGGAGCCGACGCCTACGGCCCCCTCGGACGTCTGCTCCAGCCGCAGCTTGTGGGCGGCCCACTCGGGGTGACGCAGCAGGTCCGATACGTAGGCGAACACCACTTCCGGCGGGCGCTCGATGACGATCTGCTTTTCGACAGGGCGTGCCATATTGACCTCCTTCCAGAGTCTGTCGGCGGCTGGCCGACATTTTACCGCTTATGGGTCGCCCGCCGCCACTTTCGCCGCCTTTATGAAGGCCCGCACCTTGTTCAGGTCCTTCACGCCCTCCGTCTCCACCCCAGAGGAGACGTCGACCGCCCAGGGGTGCACGGTACAGACAGCCTCCGTCACGTTGCCCGGGTCCAGGCCCCCGGCCAGCACCACGGGCACGCGCCGGGCCACCACCGCCGCCACCTCCCAGTCCAGGGTCTTCCCGGTGCCCCCGTAGGTGCCCTCCACGTAGGGGTCCAGGAGGGGCACCCCTCCCTCGCCCACGGCAGCCAGCACCTCCTCGGCGCTCTGGCCCTCGCGCACCTTCATGCACTTCAGGACGGGCCGGCGCAGGTAGGAGCACATCTCCCAGGGCTCGCTGCCGGAGAGCTGGATGAGGTCCAGCCAGCACTCGTCGGCGATGGCGTTGATCGTGTCGGCGTCCTGGTCGGCGAAGACGCCCACCAAGAGGGGGCGGCGCTTCGCCAGCAGCTTCTCGATGGCTGCGGGGTCGACCGGCGCCTCCACCAGCGGCAGGGCCGCGTCCAGTTTGCCCAACGCCACGGCGATCTTCTGCGCCTGGCCCATCGTCACCTGGCGCCGGCTGGGCGCGAACACCACCCCGACGAAGTCCGCACCCAGGGACGCGGCGACGCGGGCGTGCTGGGGGTCGGCGACGCCGCAGATCTTGACGAAGGTCACGGGAATAGCTCCCGTATCTTCGCCGCCGTGCGGTCTCCAGCACCGCAGCCTTCAGGCTGCGGCATCGACCTCCAGTGCCCCCCGATGCCCCAGCATTCATGCTGGGGTGCCGCACGTCTCATCCCATCAGCTCCCCTATCTTCGCCGCCGGATCCGGCGCCGTCACCAGCGCCTCGCCGATGAGCACCGCGTGCACCCCCAGCGACTGCATCCGCAGGACGTCGCCGCGGCTGAAGATGCCGCTCTCCGCCACCACCGTCCGCTCCGGCGGGACCAGCGGCCGCAGCCGCCCCGTCGTCGCCAAGTCGACCTCGAAGGTGCGGAGGTCGCGGTTGTTAATCCCGATCACCTCGGCGCCCGCCCCGACGGGCGAGCGTCGGCTCGCGACGAGGGCCCGCTCGACCTCCGCCTCGTCGTGCACCTCCACCAGCGCGGCCATCCCCAGCGAGCGGGCCAGTTCCACGAGCTGCGCCAGAGCGTCGTCACCGAGTACGGCGGCGATGAGCAGGACGGCGTCGGCGCCGGCGGCCCGGGCCTCGTACAGCTGGTAGGGATCGAAGAGGAAGTCCTTGCGCAGGAGCGGCGGCCCCTGCGGCAGCGCCCGCCGCGCCGCCGACAGGTGCTCCAGTGAGCCTCCGAAATGCTTTTCGTCGGTGAGGACGGAGACGGCCGCCGCCCCGGCTGCGGCGTAAGCGCAGGCCAGGCCGACGGGGTCGAAGTCGGCGCGGAGCACGCCGCGCGAGGGCGACCGGCGCTTCACCTCGGCGATGAGGCGGATCCCTTCCCGGCCAGGGGTGTCGCCGCGTATCGCCGGGACGAAGGGGCGCACGGGCAGCGCCTCCCCCAGGCGGTCCTTCAGCCGCGCCAGGGGCAGGCGACGTTTCGCCGCCTCCAGATCCTCCCGCTTGTCGGCCACGATGCGGTCGAGGACCGTCTCGGTCTGCCGGGTCGCCGGCGGGTCATTGCTCACGAGAAGCTCCGGGTGGCCTCGACGAAGGCGTCCAGCCTGGCCTGCGCCCGGCCGGAGTCGATCGCCTCCGCGGCCAGGGCCGCCCCCCGGCGCAGGTCCGGCGCCGCGTCGGCGGCGACGAGCCCGGCGGCGGCGTTGAGGATGACGAAGTCGCGCAGGGGGCCCGGCCCGCCGCCGAGGACCCGCCGCAGGGCGGCGGCGTTCTCCTCGGGCGCGCCGCCGCGCACCGACTCCAGGGGCGCGCGGGCCAGGCCGGCGTCTTCCGGCGCCACCTCGTACGAGCGCACGGAACCGTTACGCAGCTCGCACACCAGGGACGGCCCGCCGATGCTGAGCTCGTCCAGCCCCTCGCGGCCGTGCACCACCAGCGCGTGGGCCGAGCCCAGTCGCTGGAGCACCTGGCCCAGCTTCTCGGCCAGCGCCGGGTCGGCCACGCCCAGGAGCTGGGCGCGGGCGCCGGCCGGGTTAGTCAGCGGCCCCAGGATGTTGAAGACGGTGCGCACGCCGATCTCGCGGCGGGGCCCGGCGGCGAACTTCATCGCCGGGTGGAAGTTCGGGGCGAACATGAAGCCGACGCCCACCTCCTGGATACAGCGGGCCACCTGCTCGGGCGACAGGTCGATGCGGGCGCCCAGGGCCTCGAGGACGTCCGCCGAGCCGCAGCGGCTGGTCATCGCCCGGTTGCCGTGTTTGGCCACGCGCACGCCCGCGGCGGCGGCGACGAAAGCGGCGGCCGTCGATACGTTGAAGGAGCCGGAGGCGTCGCCGCCGGTCCCACACGTGTCCAGCACCAGCCCTTCGCCGGCGTCGATGCGCAGGGCCTTCTCGCGCATGACGCGGGCCATGCCGGTGATCTCGTCCACCGTCTCGCCCTTCAGCCGCAGGGCGATGAGGAAGGCGCCGAGCTGGGCGGGGGTGGCCTCACCCGTCATCACCTCCGCCATGACGGCAGCGGCCTCCTCCTCGCTCAGGTCCCGCCCCTCGCTAACGATAGCGTCAATCGCTTCGCGGATGGCGCCGGCTTGCGTCTGGGAGAGAAGGTAGCCGATGCGAATCGTCGCCTCCCCGACATCGCAGTCCACTGTTTGGCCGTTCGCCAGCACGAAGGTCGCCCGGTCCACGGGCGGAATGCCCAGGCGCTCCAGAAGGGAGCGGGGCGCCTGCGTGTAGGCGGCGCCGCTATCCACGATCGCCTCGAGGGCCTCGACGGGCCCGGCGGCCGAGCCGGCGATCTCTATTCGGTAGCGGAAGATCCCCATGGTGCATTCACCTGGTGTAGGCGCCCCTGTTCACGATGGCGGCGATGGCTTCGCGGATGGCCACGCTATGTCTCCAGAAAGTTCCGCAAGATCTGCTTGCCCACGCCGGTCATGATCGACTCCGGGTGGAACTGCACCCCCTCCACCGGCAGGCCGCGGTGACGCAGGCCCATTATAACGCCGCCCTCCGTCCAGGCCGTTACCTCCAGCTCCTCCGGCAGCCCCTCCCGCTGCACCGCCAGCGAGTGGTAGCGCACCCCTTCGAAGGGCGAGGGCAGCCCCCGCAGGACGCCCTTGCCCTCGTGGTGGATGACCGACGTCTTGCCGTGGACGATCTCGCCGGCCCCGGAGACGACGCCGCCGAACGCCTCGCCGATGCACTGGTGGCCCAGGCACACGCCCAGTATCGGCACCGTGTCGGCGAAGCGGCGGATGAGGTCGACGCTGACCCCCGCTTCCTTCGGCGTGCGGGGCCCGGGGGAGATAACGATCCGCTCCGGCGCCATCCCCTCGATGTCATCCAGCGAGACCCTGTCGTTGCGGGCGACGTCCACCTCCGCGCCCAGCTCGCTCAGGTACTGGAAGAGGTTGTAGGTGAAGCTGTCGTAGTTGTCGATGAGGAGGATCATGTTTCGCCTCGCCTAGTCCCGGCCTGCGGGCTTCTGGGGGTTCATCAGGTCCAGGAACGCCTGGATAACCGATCCGAGCAGCCCGGCCGCCGGCTCCAAGTCCGGAGACGGGGCCGGTTTGACGGCCGGCCCGGGAGGCGCCGCAACGCGCTCGTCGGCGATGATGCGGCCATCGTGGAGGCGGATCAGGCGGTCGGTGCGCTCCGAGACGGCCGGGTCGTGGGTGACGAGAATGAACGTCTGGTCGAGACGGTGGTTGAGGTCGCGCATGAGCTCGACGAGATCGAGGGCGGTGTGCGAGTCGAGCTCCCCGGTGGGCTCGTCGGCCAGGACGACCGCGGGGTTGTTGACCAGCGCCCGCGCCACGGCCACCCGCTGGGCCTCGCCGCCGGAGATCTCCGCCGGCCGGTGGCCCATGCGCTCGCCCAGCCCAACCAGGGCCAGCACCTCCTGCGCGCGGCGACGTCGCTCGCGGCCGGAGACGCGGGCGTACTTCAGGGGCAGCTCCACGTTCTCCAGCGCCGTGAGGGTAGGGATGAGGTTGAACTCCTGGAAGATGAAGCCGATCTTGTCACGGCGGAGGCGGGGGAGGCGGCTCCCGTTGAGACTGCCGATGTCCACACCCTCTATGAGCACGTCGCCCTCGTCCGGTTGGTCGAGGCCGCCGATCAGGTTCAGCAGCGTCGTCTTGCCGCAGCCCGACCGTCCCACGATGGAGATGAACTCGCCGCGCTCGACGGTGAGGTCAACGCCGTCCAGGGCGCGGATCACGTTCCGGCCCAGCCGGTACGTCTTGCTCAGGTTCCGCGTCTCCACTACCGCCGTCATAGCCTACTCCGCTTTCAGGGCCTCCACCGGCTTCAGGCGGGAAGCGCGCATGGAGGGGAAGAAACCGGCCACGGTGCCCAGGGCGGTGGCGAAGACCAGCGACCCCAGCAGCAGCCGGGTGGTGAGGACGAAGATAGGCGTGCCGGTGGCGTCCTGGGCCAGGTCGTTCAGGAAGCGCACCGCCAGCGCCCCCAGACCGAGGCCGATGGCGCCGCCGATGAACCCGATGAACGCGGCCTCCAGTAGGTACTCCCGCAGGATGTCGAAGTCCGTGGCGCCCACCGCTTTCTTGATGCCGATCTCGCGGACGCGCTCGGCCACGGACATGATCATGGTGTTGATGACGGACAGCCCGCCCACGACTAGGGCGACCATCGCCACGCCGATGATCATGAAGTTGAAGATGGCGCTGTTGGTCTCCAGCGGCGCCACCAACTCGTTGGGGGAGAGGATATCGAGGTCCGGGTTCTCGTCTTGGATGCGTTCGGCCAGGGCCTCGGCGTCCACGCCCACTTTGGGGATGACGTAGACGTTGCTCACCTTGTCCGAGAGGTCCACCTCGCGGTAGATGGAGCGCTGATCCTCCAGGAATACGCGCGCGTCCGCCAGGGAGACGAAGGCCATGTTGTCGGGCCCCGTCAGGCTGCGCTGGAGGATGCCCGACACCACGAAGTCGCGGTCGCGGATGGTGACGGTGCCGCCGACCCGCGCGTCGAGGTCGTCGGCGATGTCGACGCCCAGGACGGTCATGCGCTGCTCGCCGGGCTCCCACCAGTCGCCGCCGGCGAAGGCGACGTTGGAGAAGAGGCGCCCGGGCACCACCTTCTCGCAGTGCTCGATCTCGCGGACGTCGGCGCCGGATATCATGCGCGGCATGCCGAAGGAGAACGCCTCGTCCGGGTCGAGCAGCATGTTGATGTCGCGCTCGGTGCAGGCGACCTCGTCCAGGCCGCGGACGCGGTCGGCCAGCGCCTGGGGGATGAGCTCCGTCGAAACGAAGGGGTGGCTCCCCTCCTCGGTGAGGGCGATGCGCTGGGATAGGAACTCCTCGGCGCCGCTCACCAGGAAGTTGACCTTCTCCGCCATGGCCCCCAGCACCACCAGGGCGAAGATGCCGATGGTGATGCCAAACACCGTGAGGCCGGTGCGCAGCTTGCGCCGAAAGACGTTGCGGAGGATCTCAGGCATCGGCTTCTTCATTCAGTCTATCAATACCCCAGGCTTCCGGTCGAAACGCCGGCCTCGGCCTCCTCCGCCTGCTCGATGGCCAGCACCAGGGCGCGCGCCTTGTTCACGCTCTCCTCGTACTCCCGCTCCGGCACGCTGTCGTACACCACGCCGCCGCCGGCCTGGACGTGGGCGAGGCCGTCCTTCACCACCAGCGTGCGGATGGTGATGGCCGTGTCCATGTTCCCTGAGTAGTCGAAGTAGCCCACGGCGCCGGCGTAGGGCCCACGCCGCTCCCGCTCCACCTCGCCGATTATCTCCATGGCCCGGATCTTGGGCGCTCCGGCCACGGTCCCGGCCGGGAAGCAGGCGCGCAGGGCGTCGTACGCGGTCATGTCGTCGCGGAGGCGGCCCGTGACGTGCGACACCAGGTGCATAACGTGGGAGTAGCGCTCCACCTCCATGAGCTGGGTCACTTCGACCGTCCCGGGGCGGCTCACCCGGCCGATGTCGTTCCGGCCGAGGTCGACTAGCATGATGTGTTCGGCCCGCTCCTTCTCGTCGCTTCGGAGGCGCTCCTCCAGGGCCGCGTCCTCGTCGGTGTCGCGCCCGCGAGGGAGGGTGCCGGCGATGGGGTGAGTGGACACGACGCCGTCCTCCACCCGCACCAGCATCTCCGGCGAGGCGCCGACGATGTGGCTTTCGCCCAAATGCAGGTAGTACATGTAGGGCGAGGGGTTCACCGTCCGCAGGGCCCGGTAGAGGGAGAACGCGTGGGCGCTCGTGCGCCGCGAAAAGCGCTGCGAGGGCACCGCCTGGATTATGTCCCCGGCCACGATGTACTCTTTGACCCGCTCCACGTTGGCCATGTACTCCTCTTTGCCTAGGTTGGAGCGCACCCCCTCCTGCCGCGTAGCAGGGGCCGGCTTGATCGGGTAGGGCACGGCGGACAGGGGGCGGGCCAGCCTCGCCACCAGCTCGTCGATGCGCCAGCACGCCTGGCGGTAGGACGACTCCACGTCGCCGTCCAGCCGGCAGTGGGATACGACCTTGATCACGTGCTGGAGGTGGTCGAACACCAGGATGGTGTCGACGAACATGAAGACGGCCTCCGGCAGGCCCAGCGGGTCGGAGCCGGCGATCGGTACGCGCGGCTCGAAGTGGCGGATCACCTCGTAGGCCAGGAAGCCCACGGCGCCGCCGGTGAAGCGGGGCAGGCCCGTCCGGAGGGAGGCCAGCCGGAACCGCGACATCTCCGCCTCCACGTCCCGCAGCGGGTCGGCGCCGTCCCAGGACTGGTCGTAAGGCCCGCAGCGGAGGATGCGATACGGCTCCGTCCCGATGAAGCTGTAGCGGGCCAGCCGCTCCCCGCCCTCGACGGACTCCAGCAGGAAGGAGTGGTCGCCGCGCGCCACCCTGAGGAAGGCGGAGACGGGCGTCTCCAGGTCCGCCGGCACGTCGCGGTACACGGGCACCAGGTTGGCGTCCTTCGACTGTGCGGCCAGGGAGAGTATTTCTGACAGCGCAGGTCTATGCATGAGTGAGGTTCTCTCCCATCGTCACCCTCCCACCTCGACGCTGGTGGCATCGCGGAAGTAGGTCAGGCCCATCGCCTCCCGCGCCTCGGCCAGGGTGCGGCGAGCCTCCTCCTGGGCCCGGCGGGAGCCCTCGCGGATGATCTCGTCCACGAGGCCGTGCTTGGCGGCGAAGGCGGCGCGACGCTCCCGGATAGGGTCGAGGAAGCGGTTGATGGCGGCGGCCAGCCGCTGCTTCACCTCGACGTCGCCCACCTTCCCCTTGCGGTAGCGCTCCCTCAACTCGTCGACCTCGGCCCGGTCGTCGTTGAAGGCGTCGTGGTAGGTGAAGACGGGATTGCCCTCGACGCGGCCGGGGACGTCGGCGTGAATGCGTTTGGGGTCCGTGTACATGGACGTCACCTTCCGCGACACCGTCTCCGCGTCGTCCGAGAGGAAGATGACGTTGCCGATTGACTTGCTCGCCTTGGCCTGGCCGTCGGTGCCCACCAGCAGCGGCCCGATGGGCGAGTCGGGCTCGGGGAAGAGGGGGCGGTACAGGTTGTTGAACCGCCGCGCGATCTCGCGGGTCAGCTCAACGTGGGACGCCTGGTCTTTGCTCACCGGCACGACGTCCCCCTTCACCATCAGGATGTCGGCGGCCTGGAGGACGGGGTAGGCCAGCAGGGCCATCGAGGCCGTCTCCAGCTGGAGGTCGCGCACCTGCTCCTTGAGTGTAGGTATGCGCTGGGCGCGGGGCACGCCCACCAGGGGCATCAGCAGCCAGTACAGCTCCAGCACCTCCGGCACCAGCGACTGGAGGTAGATGGTGGTCTTCTCCGGTTCGATCCCCACCGACAGGTAGTCCAGGACTACCTCCCGGATGTTCTCGCCCACCTCGTCGAGGCGCTCGAGGCGCGTCGTCAGGACGTGCAGGTCGGCGATGAGGACGAAGCACTCGAGCTTGCCCTGGAGATCGAGTCGCATCTTGAGGGAGCCCACGTAGTGCCCCAGGTGGAGCGCCCCCGTGGGCCGGTCCCCGGTCAGCATCCGCTTCCAGCGCGGGTCTATGGTCATCGGAGCGTCCATCTCAGCCCACCTTCGGTATACCGGCCATCGCCTCTTTCACCTTGTCGACGGGGTAGGCGAAGTCCTCCAGCTTGCCGGTGAGGTACTGGTCGTAGGCCGCCAGGTCGAAGTGGCCGTGGCCGCTGAGGTTGAACAGGATCACCCGCCGCTCGCCCGCCTCGCGGGCGGCCAGGGCCTCGTCGATGACGGCGGCTATGGCGTGGGCGGACTCGGGGGCGGCGACGATCCCCTCGGTGCGGGCGAAGCGCATCGCCGCCTCGAAGACCTTCGTCTGGTGGTAGGCGCGGGCCTCCATGACGCCGTCGGCGCAGAGCTTGGAGATGATGGGGGACATGCCGTGGTAGCGCAGGCCGCCCGCGTGGATGGAAGGCGGTACGAACGAGTGGCCGAGCGTGTGCATGCGTAGCAGCGGCGTCGTCTCGGCGGTGTCGCCGAAGTCGTAGGCGTACTCGCCGCGGGTGATGGAGGGACAGGCCTCCGGCTCCGCCGCCAGGAAGCGCGTCTTCTTGCCGCTGACTAGCCTCTCGCGCACGAAGGGGAGGCAGAGCCCGGAGTAGTTCGAGCCGCCGCCGACGCAGCCGATGACTACGTCCGGGTAGTCGCCGGCCATCTCCATCTGCGGCAACGCCTCCTGCCCGACGACGGTCTGGTGGAGCAGGACGTGGTTCAGCACCGAGCCCAGGGAGTACTTGGTGTCGTCACGGGTGGCGGCGTCCTCGACCGCCTCGGAGATGGCGATGCCCAGAGACCCGGGCGACTCCGCGTCCCGCTCCAGGACTCCGCGGCCGGCGTTGGTATCGCCGCTGGGACTGGGGACGACGCTGGCCCCCCACGTCTCCATCAGCACCCGCCGGTACGGCTTCTGGTGGTAGGAAACCTTCACCATGTACACCTTCAGCTCGATGCCGAAGAAGGAGCAGGCCATGGCCAGGGCGGAGCCCCACTGGCCGGCGCCCGTCTCCGTGGTCAGCCGCTTCACGCCCTCCGCCTTGTTGTAGTAGGCCTGAGCGACGGCCGTGTTGGGCTTGTGGGAGCCCGCCGGCGAGACGCCCTCGTACTTGTAGTAGATGCGCGCCGTGGTATCGAGGGCCTTCTCCAGCCTGTGAGCCCGGTACAGCGGCGTGGGCCGCCACAGCTTGTAGACCTCAAGCACTTCGTCCGGGATGGGCAGGTAACGGTCGCTGGAGACCTCCTGCTGGATAAGGGCCATGGGGAAAAGAGGGGCCAGCGCCTCCGGCCCCACGGGCTCGTGCGTGGCGGGATGGATAGGCGGAGGCGGCGGCTCCATATCCGCGAGGACGTTGTACCACCGTTTCGGCAGGTCCTTCTCATCGAGGACGAACTTGTATTGGGCCATGGCTTGCCTCCTCTCGCGCGGATCCACAAATCAAAGACCCCTCGCCAAAAGGGGCGAGGGGTCCTCGCGGTGCCACCCTTGTTCCCCGACGCATCGGGGATCTCGTTGTGCCCCGAACTTGTCGGGGCCGGGCCGATAACGGTGCCCTATCCGGCCTGGCCTACTGGGCGGCTTCGCCGCAGAACCTAGAACCGGACACCCAGAACCCTGTCGGTTCTAAGTTCTAGGTTCTTGGTTCTGGCCCGATTCACTCGGGCCCTGTTCGGCTGGCGGCTCCCGGGTCCATTCCCCTGCCGCTACAGTACCGGGCTTCCACCTTACCCCGGCTCTCTGGACTGCGCGTGGCTGCGTACTAGTCCCGTTCGCAGCCGATGGCTGTTCGGTTGTGCGATAAGTGTAGCAACGGCCCTGCGGCCTGTCAACCAACCCGCAGGCGGGCCATCAGCCCGAAGTGGTCCGACGGAAAGAGCGTCCCGTCCGAGGCGTCGGGCTGGTCGAAGGCGACCCGCGACTCCAGTACCTCCACTCCCTTGGAGACGAATATGTAGTCCAGCGTTCCCGAATATCCCTGGGGTATGTTGGGGACCCCGTAGGAACGCATGGGGTCGACGGTGAAGGCCAGCGGAGACGGCCACGTGTAGTCGGGCTCCTTCCCGTGCGCCGTCTCGTGGGCGGAGCGGAGGGTGCCTTTCATCAGGGCGACCGTCTCGCCGCGGGGCGTGGCGTTGAAGTCGCCCACGATCACCTGCTGCGCGCCCTCGTGGGAGGCTGCCCACTGCAGCAGGCGCCGGGCTTCCTTCTGGCGAACCTCGCTGCCCTCGCGGCTGGGGACCCAGTACAGATGCGTGTTGTAGAAGTCTAGGGGCAGGCCTCCATCCAGCTGGAGCCGCACCCGGTGGGCGACATCGTCCTGCATCAAGTAATCGAGGCCGTCATGGTCGGCTACCGGCAGACGAGTGACGATGGCGAGCGACTCGAAGGAGGCGACGCCGCGCGGGTTGAACATGTGGTAAGCGGTGTACTCCTGGCGGCCCAGCTCGCCGTTGATCCAGGTGGTCAGCAGGTTCCCCTGGTCTATCCTGTGGTCGACCTCCTGGAAGCCGGCCACGTCCGGCCCGATCTCAAGGAACTGTCGCACGACCAGGGCCGCCCGCTGCGGCCAGCGACCTTCTTTGTTGAACAGGTTCAGGGTGGCGACGGTCAGGGTCGCGCTCACAACTCCACCGGTTCCCGCGGCTTCTCCTTCTCCGCCGCGATAATACGCTGGATCTCGGCGGCGCAGCGGCCGAGATCGTCGTTCACCACGGTGTAGTCGAATTCGCCCGCCGTCTCCATCTCCGCGCGGGCGATCTTCAGGCGCAGCTCCAGCTGCTCCGGCTTGTCGGAGGCGCGGGAGCGGAGCCGCCGCTCCAGGTCCTCGAACGTGGGCGGCGCCAGGAATATCGTGAGCGTGTTGGGGTAGACCGACTTGATGTAGCGGGCGCCCTGGACGTCGGTGCGGATCACCACGTCCTCGCCGCGGGCCAGGGCCGCCCGCACCGGCTCCCTGGGGACGCCGTAGCGGTATCCGTAGACGACGGCGTGCTCCAGCAGTTCGCCCCCGGCCACCATCTCCTGGAACCGCGTCTCGCTGACGAAGTGATAGTCGACGCCGTCGCGCTCCCCCGGCCTTTGCGGGCGCGAGGTGGCGGTGAGGGGAAAGTGATAGGGAAGGCCCAGCTCCTCGAGGCGCTCCCTGATCGTATCCTTGCCGACGCCGGAGGGACCGGTGATGACGATGAGCAGCGGGGCAGATCGCGAGCGTCCTGCGCCGCCCACTGCCGCCTATTCGACCTCGACAGCGCCCCGGGCGGTGGCGCGCACCCGGCCCGCGATCGCCTCCGGGGTGATCGCCGCCAGCATCAGGGAGCCATCGTCCATGAATACCACGGCCTTCGTCCGCCGCCCCTGGGTTATGTCCTTGATGATGCCCTTCTTCTTGCCATCGCGCACCAGGCGCTGGATCGGGGCCGAGCCCGGGGTGACGATGGCGATGACGCGGTTTAGGGAGATGTAGTTGCCGAAACCGACGTGAATGAGTGGTTCAGTTCTCATGCGGCCTTCTCCCTCCTAACATCCAGGATCATCGGCACCCCACCAATCAGCCAGCAAGGGAGCTAAGATCGCTCCAAAACCGAGAATATGATACCTCAACCACGTCCGCATTACGAATTTTTGTCTCTCCCTGTGCGAGAAGGCCCGCCACCGCCAGCATCATCGCCAGGCGGTGGTCGCCGTGGCTGGCGACGGCGGCCCCCTTCAGGCCTTTCACCGGCCGCACCAGCAGGCCGTCCGCCTGCTCCTCCACATCCGCCCCAAGGCGCCGCAGCTCGCGGGCGGTGATGTGGATGCGGTCCGACTCCTTCACCCGCAGGTCGGCGGCGTCCCGGATTACGGTTTCGCCCTCGGCGAAGCAGGCGGCCAGGGCCAGCAGCGGTATCTCGTCGATGAGACGGGGGATCAGCTCACCTTCGATGATCGCTCCCCGCAGGCGGGAGCTCCGCACGACGACGTCCGCCACCGGCTCGCAGCCCCAGGTCCGCTCCTCCTCCAGCCGTACCTCCGCCCCCATCAGCCGAAATGCGTCGAGGACGCCGGCGCGGCTGGGGTTCACCCCCACCCCGTTCAGCCGCACTTCGGCGTCCGGGTGGGCGGCCGCGGCCACCATCCAGTGCGCCGCCGCCGATATGTCGCCCGGCACCCGCATCGACAGGGGGGAGAGCTCGCGCCCCTGGCCCTTAATGCTGACGACGCCTTCGCCGCGACGGATCTCCGCCCCCATCGCCTGCAGCGTGCGCTCGGTGTGGTCGCGTGTAGGGGCCGGCTCCCCGACTACCGTCTCGCCGTCGGCGTAGAGGCCGGCGAGGAGCAGGGCCGACTTCACCTGGGCCGAGGCCACGGGCAGCCGGTAGCGGATGGCCTTCAGCGGCCGGCCGCTGAGGGCCAGCGGCGGCTTCCGGTCGCCGTCCCGGCCGCGGATGTCGGCGCCCATCCGGCACAGCGGCTCGACTATGCGGTCCATAGGCCGCGTCCGGAGGGAGGCGTCGCCGCTGAGGACGGTAAAGAAGGGCTGCGCCGCCAGTAGCCCGGTCAGCAGCCGCAACGTGGTGCCCGAGTTGGCACAGTCAAGGACCGCGGACGGCTCGGTCAGGCCCCGGCGGCCCCGGCCGCGGACCCACAGCGAGTCGCCGTCCCAGCGCCAGTCGACGCCAAGGAGGCGGAGGCAGCGGAGTGTGGCCAGGCAGTCGCCCCCGCGCTGGAAGTTCTCGACCACCGCCTCGCCCTGCGCGACCGCGTTAAGGATGGCCGCCCGGTGCGAGATGGACTTGTCGCCGGGAGGGACGATAGTGCCCTTCAGGGCTCGAGGGGGACGGACGGAGCGCTGCATTCGCTCTCAGGCGCCGCCGGGGGAGTCCTTCTCCCGCTCCTCCAGCTCCCGTTTGAGGCCGGCCTCCGTTCGCTCACGGAACAGCCGCATGCGCTCGGCCCGGCCCTCCTTCTCTTCTCCCGACTCCCCCGCTTCGCGCAGCTCGCGGGCGGTGCGCTCGGCCGCCGCCTTGCCCAACTCCCCGATGCGCCCCACCCGCTCCAGCACGGCCCGGCCGACGAAGAAGGACATAAACGCGTCCCGCATGTCCACGCTCTCCCGCTGGGGCGGCGCGGTGCGGGCCGGCGGCCCGGAGGCGATGAACGCGTCCCGCTCCAGCCGGGCCCGCGCGAACGCCTCGAAAAGCTGGTCGCCGTCGGCGGAGACGAGCTCGCGGTAGCGGCGGAGCTCGGCCTGGAGACGGTCGATCCAGTGGGTGAGGGCCTCGCGGTTGGTGAGGCAGATGTCGTGGCTCATCCCCGGGTCGCCGGAGGTGAGGCGGGTGAGGTCGTGGAAGCCGCTGGCGGCCAGGGGAGCGATGTCCTCCCAGCCGGGGCTGAACCGCACCAGGGTGAAGAGAGCCGTGGAGAGCACCAGGGGCAGGTGGCTCACCGCCGCTACGTATTGATCGTGCTCGGCAGGGTCGATGAAGAGCGGCCGCGCGCCGATGAGGTGCGCCAGCCCGATCATGATGCCTACCGCGGACTCGCCGGCGTTGATGGAGGGGCAGAGACAGTACGCCTTGTTGGCGAAGAGCGTCGCTTCAGCGTGGTCGATGCCCTGCGTTTCCTTGCCCGCCATGGGGTGACCGCCGATGAAGTTAACCGTCGGCGGCAGCAGCTCCTGGGCCCAACCCATGATGGACCCTTTCGTGCTGCCCGTATCGGTGACAATGGTGCCTTCCGCCAGGTGGGGTGCGATCTCCCCCAGCACCTCCCGCACCGCCAGGATGGGGGTGGCGATGATCACCAGCCCCGCTTCCGAGACGGCCCGTTTCAGGTTCGACGCGGTGTGGTCGACGGCGCCGATCTTGCGCGCCTTACCGGCGACGCCGCGGTCGTGGTCGTAGCCGACGACCTCCAGGCGGTCGAGCCTGGCGGCCTTGATCGCCAGGCCCAGCGAGCCGCCGATGAGACCCAGGCCGATGATGGCGACACGGCGGGAAGACTCATTGCCTGCCATATCTGAGCAGAGCTTAGCACGAGTCGTCAGCAGCACGCAAAAGCGCCAGCCGCTCGTCCCCCTGCGCCGCGCCTCGCTCCTCGTGCTCGCGGATGAGGCGGACCGCGGCCGCCGAGGCGCCGGCGTCCGCCGCCAGCTCCGCGCCGCGCTCCGGGTGGCGGAGGATTGCGGCCAGCGCCCCCCGCCACCCGCTTCCGCCCTCCTCGGCCAGCCGCTCCAGCCGGCCAGAGGCCACGGCCTCCATCAGCACGTACAACACCCGGTGCCAGACGCGGATGCCCGGCCCCTTGCCGGCGTCGTGGAGGAGGGCGGCGGTCAGGACGGCCTCGTCGCGGCAGCCCTGGCGGCGGAGGGCGAGGAAGACGTCCAGGCAGTGCCGCCGGTCGCGCGGGGTCATCGACTCGAACAGCCGGAGCAGCCGCCCGTGCAGAAACTCGGCGGCCTGGCCCCGTTCCCCCTCGCTGATGCGCGGCCTCAAAGACGACAGGAACTGCCGTATGCGGTAGAGCGGACGGAGGCCGCCGCTAGCCGAAGACATCGGTGTCGATCCCGGCGAAGAGGCGGGCGAGGCGGTTGATGATCGGCCCCATCACCTCGAAGAGGATGCCAAAGTGGCCGCCGGTGAGGAAGGGCAACGCTATCAGGACGATCAGGATCGCCATCCCGTAGCGGCTCTGGAAGCGCATGTAGGAGCGGGCCGCGGCGTCGGTCAGAAAGGCAGGGACCACGCGGTGGCCGTCCAGGGGGAAGAGGGGGATCAGGTTGAACACGCCCAAGATGATGCTGAAGATGACGACCGAAGTCAGGTATAGACCGATGTAGTCGTCCGCGCCGAACCCGGCCAGCGGCGCCAGCAGGTTGACGTCGAAGGGGGTGTGCCAGGGGACGGCGTCGAACTTGAGGGGCAGCCCGGCCAGGCCGGCGACGGCGAAGTTGGCGACGGGCCCGGCGCCGGCGACGGTCGCCATGCCTGCCTTCACCCCGTTCCTCAGCGCGTAGCCGTTCACCGGCACCGGCTTCCCCCAGCCGAAGCCGACCATGAACAGCAGGACGGTCCCCGCCGGGTCCAGATGGGCCAGCGGGTTGAGGGAGACGCGCCCCGCCCGCCGCGGCGTCGGGTCGCCCAGGGAGTCGGCGACGAGGGCGTGCGAGAACTCGTGGAAGGAGATGCCTACCAGGAGGGCGCTGACCACGGCGCCGAAGAAGACAAAGAAGGCGAGGACATCTTCACGGAGGAGATCCAGATAAGCGAAAACCAAACTGCCTGCCCCAATCAGCCATCATAGCATTCGGGCATCGTGAGGCGGAAGGACGGTCGCGCGACGCACCAAACAGGGACGCGTTTATGGTCGCCGCCGCTTACGTTGTCGGCGCTCGCGCTGATAGTGCGGATTGCGCGGTATGTTACGGCTAGAATTCAGAACGAGTCCGATGATCGCTAAGAGCGACACAGCAATCACTGATCCAACGATAAAGGCGTCCACATGCCAGATGATATCACGCGGCACTTCGCGTCCTAACGTCAAACTGACCCACTACCCGCTTGCCGGGGGCCGACGGACGAGTATAATACCTGTCGCGGCCCATACGGCCGGCCTAGAGGGAGAAGGTCATGGCGGCGAAGCGAAGCCTGGTAGCGGAGCCCCTGGTGTCCATCGAGGCGGTGCAGAAGGCCTGGTGCTACCCCCTGTTCGACGCGATATTCCAGCGGCGGGCGCGCCGCTTCCCCCTGGGGGCGCAGATGCCCGGAGACCTGGCGCCCTTCAAGTCGAACAAGGAGCCCATACCCCTGGACGAGATCGAAGAGGCGATGCTGGTAATGGCTGGCACCGGCATCAGCGGCCTCAACCTGTCCGACCTCCCCTTCAACGACGCCGCCGGGCAGAACTGGTGCGGCAACACCATGCTCCAGTTCGTCGGCCGCACCTACGCCAGCGCCTGTGGCGCCCACGGCACCGAGCTCTTCTTCACCAACGACGAGGGGACCTACCTGGTCAAGATGCGCGACAAGCTCGCCAGCCAGATGGCCGAGTTCGACTCCATCGACGACCGCGAGAAGATTATCCAGGCGTTCCGCGCCAACACCGTCCAGGTCGGCGAGGGGCGCCTTCCCATCCCGATGGAGGCACCGGTGACCCTGCCCTTCAACCAGTGGAACGTCAACAAGCGGGGCGCCACCCTCTTCATGCCCGTCAGCGACGTCACCTGGGAGTACATCAACGCCCTCATGCTGGTGATGGACGACCCCAACCGCTACTACGTCTACGACGACATCAACGGCAACGCCGAGCCCCTCAAGAAGTGGGCCGACGACGGCCACCTGGACCGCTCCCGCCCCTATCCCCTTTCGATGTACGAGCGGGGGATGGCGGTCATCATCGCCGGGGTGGAGCAGGCGATCATCCTCCAGAACATGTACCTGGCCCTCCAGGCGATTGGCCTCGGGGGCTGGGTCTTCAGCCCGTCCACGGCCAGCGTCGCCCTGGCCCTCATGGGCTTCCGCATCGAGCCCCCGCAGAAGCTGGGGCCGGTAGCGCCGCCCAGCTGGTTCGTGCCGCCGCCGGAAATGCCCCTGGGCTCGCCCGTGGGCCTGGACGGCCTGTTCGAGGCGTACTGCCCGCCCTACTACCCGGACATGGCGTCGGCCGTGCAGGCGGTGTGGCAGGCGAAGTGGGGCCCCGGCGGCATCTACAAGGAGGACGGCGGCCCCGCCCCCTACCGCGACCGCCAGTCGCTCGACCGCCTGGTCGCCCGGACGCCGGAGTGGTGCCTGGAGGCGACGAAGGCGCTGTGTGGCTACATCTGGGACACGTACGGCCGCTTCCCGGCGACCATCGAGCCGATGATGATGAGCGTCTGGCTCCAGGCCCACCACCTGGAGACCGAGTTCTACGACAAGTACTACCAGCCGGGGGCCTACCACGAGGCGATCAAGCGCCACCTGGAGGTGTGGCACGGCGCCGGATAGGGAGTCAGTACAAACTCCTCTGATAGATAAATTAATTGAAAAAATTGATACGGCCTATCTTGACGCACAATTGCTTTACGGGTAAGCTATGGGCACATTTGGATACGGGCACGTGTAACTCCCGAAAGGAGGCGTGCAGATGCGCCAAATCTTAGGCCGCCACAAGTGGCTGTGGCTAGCAGCCCTGGCACTGGCGGCCCTCTCCATTTTTGCGGCCTGTGGGGGGGGAGGAGGTCCCACGGGAACGCCGGGAGGGACCACGCCGCCTCCCAACCAGCTTCGACTCGGGCTGCTGACGTGTCTCACGGGGTCGCTGGCGCCGTTCGGGCCCGACTTCGTCAACTCCTCCAACCTGGCTATCGAGCACATCAACGCCGAAGCCGCCGGCGGCGTCCTGGGCCAGCCCATTACGGCCCGAATCGGCGACGACCAGACCCTTCCGGAAGCCGGAGTGGCCGAGGCGCGCCGCCTGGTGGACATCGAGAAGGTTGACGTTCTCATCGGCACCTGCGCCAGCGGTGTGACGGTCCCTGTCGCCGAGTCGGTGACGGTTCCCGGCAAGATCCTCCAGATATCGTTTGCCTCGACGTCGCCGGCCCTCACCACCGTCGACGACAACGACTACCTGTTCCGCACGCCCATCTCCGACGCCGCCCAGGGCGTGATCCTGGCCCGGCTGGTCAAAGACGAACTCGGGTTCAACTCCGTCTGCACCATGTTCGTCAACAACGCCTACGGGCAGGGGCTGACCGACAAGTTCGCGGAGACCTATGAGGCCGCGGGCGGTACGGTGACGGCCCAGGTGTCCCACACTGCGGAGACCGCCCCTTCCTACGCATCGGAGCTTAAGAAGTGCACGGCGGGAGACCCCGAGGCGCTGGTCGCCATCAGCTACGTTGAGGGCCAGGCCGACGTCTACCTCAAGGAGGCGGTGGAAGGCGGGCTGGTGGACAACTTCGTCTTCGTGGACGGCACCAAGAGCGACTCGATGTTCAAGACCCTCGGTTGGGACACCTTCGACGGCATGAAGGGCACCGCTCCCGGCGCCCTGGAGACGGAGTTCGGCACCACCTTCGACGAGGCGTTCAAAACGAAGTACGGCTACCTCTACCAGACCCCCTTCAACCGCGAGACGTACGATGCGGTGGTTATTGCCGCCCTCGCCGCCGAGAAGGCCGGCTCCACCGACCCCACCGCCATCCGCGACGCTCTCCGCGACGTCGCCAACGCCCCCGGCAAGGTCTTCGGCCCGGGGGCCGACCAGGTGGCGGCCGCCCTCAAGGCGGTGCGCAACGGCGAGGACATCGACTACCAGGGCGCGTCGGGCGCCATCGAGTTCGACGAGAACGGCGACGTTCTGGTCGGCGCCATCGAGGTCTGGCAGGTCGACGCCGCGAACGAGAAGCTGGTCACCATCGAGCGGTTCAAGGTCGACCTGAGCACCGGAGAGGTGACGCAGATCGAAGGTTAGGCCCCCTGACTAGCCAGAAACCGGACCCGGGAACCGCTCCCCGGGTCCGGTTCCCTTTAGTCGACCGGCGCGGCCTCCGTCGGCTCCCGGCGTCGCGGCCAGGGCCACAGCCGGCGCCGGCGTTTGAGCTGGCGCTCCAGCCAGATGGACACGCGCCGCTCCTCCGGCAGGAGCCCCTGCGGTCGCAGCAGCAACACCGCGATGATGAGGGCCCCCAGGATGAAGTCGCGGATGAAGAAGATGCGCGACCTCAAGAACTGGGGTAGGTCGTAGCCCAGGAGTTGGAGGCTGATGATCCACAGGCCCCACACGATGTACGCCCCCAGGACGGCGCCCTTGTTGTTGCCGCTCCCGCCCATAATGAGCATGGCCCAGAAGATGAACGTGGCGAAGAAGTGGGTGAAGGTGTCCGGCGAGACGGAGCCCCTCTCGTAGGCGAAGACCGACCCGCCGATCCCCATGATCATCGCCCCGAACACAAACCCCTGCGTCTTGAAGGCGAAGACGTTCTTGCCGCTGGCCGCGGTGGTGAGCTCGTCCTCGCGCAGGGCACGGAGAACGCGGCCCCAGGGCGAGCGGATCCCCCGTTCCACCGCCAGGTAGACCAGCGCCAGCACCCCCAGGGCAATACCGAAGTATACGAACCTGTAGTCTCCGGGGTCGAAGAAGTCGTGGAAGGGGCGGGGTATGCCGGTGAGGCCGCGGGCGCTGTTCACCAGGCCCCGCTCCTCGATGCTCACGTTCCGCAGCAGCTCGGCGATGCCGATCGTGACGATCGCCAGGTAGTCCTCCCGCAGGCGCAGCGTCGGTATCGAGAGGAGGAAGGCGAGCACGCCGCACATCACGGCCGCGGCAGCGGTACCGATGAGGAAGGGGAGCCACTGGTCGCTGCTGAGGAAAGGGAGGAAGTCCAGCTTGTCGCCGAAGCCGCCGACGTAGCTCACGAACTCCGGCTGCGCCGGCGGCGGCTTGGTGAAGATGGCCGCCGTGTACGCCCCCACCATGAAGAAGGCGGCGATGCCGAAGTTGAAGACCCCTGTGTAGCCCCACTGTACGTTCAGGCCGAGGCTGATGACGGCGAATATCGCCACCGTGGTGGCGAAGCTCGCCAGGAAGGGGATGACCGAGTCGCGGAAGGCCCAGCCGGAGCGCTCCGCGGGCATGATGATCACCGCCAGGGTCACGGCGGCGAAGGCGGCCGGCGTAATCCACCTCTCCAGCCGCATCACACCCTCGCTCCCAGCAGCCCCCTCGGCCGCAGGAGCAGGATCACGATCAGGATGACGAAGGCGACGCCGGACTTATAGCCCGGCGCGAAGTACTCCACCGCCACCTCCTGGGCGATGCCCACCACCAGCGCTCCCGTGAGGGCGCCGATGGGGTTGCCGATACCGCCCAGGATCGCCGAGGCGAACAGCGGCAGCAGGATCACGAACCCCAGCTGCGGGTTCAGCTGGGCCTGGATCGCCAGCAGGACGCCGGCCACCGCCACCAGCGCTCCCCCGATGACCCACGTCCAGGCGATGATCTGGTCCGTGTTGATCCCGGAGACGCGGGCCAGGTCCGGGTTGTCGGACATGGCGCGCATGGCCTTGCCCAGCTTCGTGCGGTAGAGCAGGAGGTAGACCAGCACGGCCAGGCCCACGGCCACCGCGAAGATGAATATCTGGTCCGTCTTCAGCCGGATGTCGAAGGGGTACTGCTGGGCCTTATGGATTCCCGTCACATAGGAACGGGGCTCCGGACCCCAGATGATCAGCATCAGGCTGCGGGCGGCGATGGCCACTCCCAGCGAGGCGATGGCGAAGATCACGATACCGGCACCCCGGCGCCGCAGGGGGCGGTATATGAGGCGATCCAGGCCGATCGACAAGGCAGCCATGACGGCCACCGCGACCACAGCGGCGATTATCAGCCCGTAGCCGAATGTTAGGTCGCCCAGCCTGTCGACGGCGCCGGGGAGGGAGTCCAGACTCCAGGGCAGCTCCTTGTCAAAGCGCGGCCGCTCCGACACCCTTCCGGTGAGGGCGAAGAAGGCGAAGTACGCCCCCAGCATCATCAGGTCGCCGTGGGCGAAGTTGCCGAACTTGAGGATGCCGTAGATCAGCGTCAGGCCGATGGCCCCCAGGGCGAAGACGCTGCCCACCACGACACCGTTCACGAACAGCTGCCGGGTATCCGAATTGAGCGCCGACCAGAGCACCAGGCCGACGATGAGCAGCCAGAGGGCGGCGGTAACGGCCGTGTCGCCGTAGCGGCGACGGATATCTTGCGCCCTGCCGACCAAGTCGGCGGGGCGGGAGACGGCGTCCGTCATGGCTCGGCGCCCAGATAGAGCTTACCGACCTCAGCGCTCTCCAGCAGCTCGTCGGCCGCGCCCTCCAGGCGGTTTACCCCCATGGCCAGTACGTAGCCGCGACGGCTGAACTGCAGGGCATGCCGCGCGTTCTGCTCCACCATCAGGATCGCCACCCCGGAGCGGTTGATCTGGGCCACGCGCTCGAAGATGGCTTCGACCATCTTGGGCGAAAGGCTGGCGGACGGCTCGTCCAGCAAGAGAACCTGGGGGTCCAGCATCAGGGCCCGGGCCAGGGCCAGCATCTGCCGCTGGCCCCCCGAGAGCCGCCCCGCCCGCTCGTGCCGCCTCGAGGCGATGTCCGGGAAGAGCTCGTACGCCCAGTTCAGGCGCTCGCTCAGGCCGTCGCGGCGGATGAAGCCGCCCATCTCCAGGTTCTCCTGGATCGAGAGGGTGGCGAAGGCGTTCTCCGACTGAGGGACGTAGGACAGGCCGAAGCGCACCATCTTCTCCGGCGGCGAGCCGGTCACGTCGCGCCCCTTGAAGGTGATCCGCCCCTTCTTGACCGGGATGAGCCCGAACACCGCCTTCATCAGCGTGGACTTGCCGGCGCCGTTGGGCCCGATGATGGTCACCACCTCGCCCTCGTCCACCTTGATGCTGACGCCGTGGAGGATCTCCACCTCCCCGTAGCCGGCTACGACGTCCTTGACCTCAAGTACCGGCAAGATACTGACCCCCAAGGTAGGCTTCCAGCACGCGCTCGTCCCCCTTTATCTCCTCCGGGGAGCCCTCGGCGATAACCTCCCCGTTGCTCATTACGATGACGGGGTTGCAAAGGCGCGTGATGAGGTCCATGTCGTGCTCGATGACGAAGAAGGTTATCCCCAGCTCGTGGCAGAGGAGCTCCAGCCGCTCCACCAGCCGCTTCATGAGCGCGGGGTTAACGCCGGCCCCGGGCTCGTCCAGGAGGATGAGCTGGGGGTCGCACATGAGCGTGCGGGCCAGCTCCAGCAGCTTCTTCTGGCCGGAGGAGAGGCTGGAGGCGTATTCGTCGCGCAGGTGCTGCAGGTCCACGAACTCCAGGATCTGGAGCGCCTTGTCGTATATCTGGCGCTCCTGCCGCGAGACGCGAAAACCGAAGAGCCACGGGTTCCAGATCCGCTCGCCCGCCTGGTCGGAAGGGACCAGCATCAGGTTCTCCAGCACCGTCATGCTCTTCAGCTCGCGCGGGACCTGGAAGGTGCGCACGATCCCCTTGCGGAAGGTGAGGTGCGGCGGCAGGCCGTCGATGCGTTCGCCGTTGAAGTGGATGCGGCCGCTGGTGGGCTTGAGGAAGCCGGTGATCAGGTTGAAGAGGGTGGTCTTGCCCGCCCCGTTGGGGCCGATGAGGCCGGTGAGGCAGCCTTTGCGTACCTCCAGGGTGCAGTTGTTGACGGCCCGAAGGCCGTCGAAAGATTTTACGAGGTTTTCGACGCGGAGAAGGGCACCGTTCTCGGCCATACTGTCGCGTATCTAACGCACGTTCCAGTATAGCGAACAAACGTGCCTCGTGCTATCGGAAGGGCTCGAACAGCAGGTTCGGCAGGTGGACGCGGACTGCGGGCAACCACCCCAACCCCCGGCAAAGGCGCGGCCGAGGACCGCTCGCTACAGGGCGGCTATGGAACGGTGGCTCGCCGGGTGAAGGCGCCGGGGCCCTATCAGCAGCTCGTCCAGGTCGTCGACACGGAACAGCTTCACTCGCCGGTCCAGCGGGTTGGGCCGGAAAACGACGACCCCTTCCTTGGCCAGGCGTGAGAGCTTGGCCCGGCTCACGCCCAGGTAACGGGCCGCCTCGAGTAGGGTCAGGTGCTCTGCCAGCACGCAAAACGCTCCGTGGCTAAGGCGGCTGTAGGATAGCACAGAGGGGGAAGTTGTCAAGGGACTTATGTCACAACGCGGGATAATGTGTAAAATCCGTCACCCCCCGGTAGGACTCGCCCAGACGGGCGGGCGTCTGCCCGAACCCACAACCTCCTGGTCGGAAGTTCGAGTGCAGTCGTTCCGGGACGTCCCAGTGAGGCGCCATTCGTATCTGAAAGCAGCCCACTTCACCCCGGCTGGCGCCGCTTTGCGCCGCCTACTGCTAACCAAGTCGATTAACGTGAATTGTCCGACGTTGCCGGTTTTACCTCACGCCGACGGCCGGCCAGGGTTAATGCCCTTGTCATGTTAGTCCCCTATACTGGCCATCGGCGGCTATTTCTCGCAGATGTGCAATGCGCGTCCTCGTTGTTGAAGACGAACGTCGGATCGCCGACTTCATTGGCAAAGGGCTATCCGAGCAGGGCTACGGCGTCGATATCGCCTACGACGGCGATGAGGCGTTGCACTGGGTCGACGTGGCGGCGTTCGATGTCATCATCCTGGATGTGATGTTGCCAGTCCGGGACGGTCTCGAGGTCTGCCGCACATTGCGCGAAACGGGACTGCGCACGCCCATCCTGATGCTGACGGCCCGGGATGCCGTGGAGGACCGGGTGCGAGGGCTGGACAGCGGCGCCGACGACTATCTGGTGAAGCCCTTCGCCTTCGCCGAGCTGATGGCGCGCATTAGAGCGCTGACTCGCCGGGAGCCGGCCGCGACGGGCACAGTCCTGCGTGTCGGTGACCTGGTCCTTGATACCACCACCAGGGAAGTGTCGCGCCCGGGCCAACACATAGAACTTACCACCAAGGAGTACGCTCTTCTGGAGTACCTGATGCGCCACCCAAACCAGGTGCTGACCCGCACGATGATCGCCGAGCACGTCTGGAATTACGACTTTGACAACGCCACGAACGTTATCGATGTTCACATCCGCAACTTGCGGCGGAAGATCGACGATCCCCTCCCTACGAAGCTCATCCACACTGTTCGAGGGGCCGGCTACCGGATCTCCGCCCGGCAGATGGTGTAATAGTGCCAGCCATTCGCTCCCTCCGGCTGCGTCTCACGCTCTGGTACGTCCTGCTGCTGGCGATCATCATCGCTGCGTTCAGCGCCGGCATCTACCTCACCCTCCGGCACAACCTGTACGACGGGTTGGACGACTCCATCCGTAACCGGGCTAACGTCCTCCTGGACATCGTGCGCTATGAGGATGGTAGTCCCACTCTTGCCGGTGTTGTATCGTCCAACGATCCCAATGAGGGGGAGAGCTTCGTCCGCGTGTTCGATGCCTCCGGTCGGGTGACCTTCGACAACAGCGCCGCGGAGGGCGGCGCGCCCATTGACCAGCGCTCCCTAGAACGCGCCCTTGCGGGCGAAACAGCTAGTCGCACTGTCAGGCTTGATGATGAGACCTTTCGGGTTCGAACCCTCACTATCCAGCGAGATGGGCAGATCAGCGGGGTGCTGGAGGTGGCTGAATCTCGGGAAGACGTATCCGATACGCTACGGACCCTGCTTCTCATTCTGGCCGTCGCCTACCCGCTGACTCTGGCTGTGGCCAGCTTTGGGGGCTTCTTCCTGGCCGGTCGAGCGCTTTCGCCCATCGACAGCCTGACCCGCCTGGCGCGCCGCATCTCGGCTGAGGATCTCAGTCAGCGGCTCAACCTGAGACTGCCCGACGACGAGGTGGGACGGCTGGCCCAGACATTCGACGAGATGATCGCCCGTCTGGACGAAGCCTTCCGCCGCCAGCGTGAGTTTACGGCCGACGCCTCGCACGAGCTCAGGACGCCGCTGACCGCGATCAAGGGGCAGGTGGAGGTCGCCCTGGGCAAGCCGCGCGCTGTCGCCCCTTACCGGGAGGTCCTTCAAGTGGTCAACGAAGAGGTGGACCGCATGATCCGGTTGGTGGGAAGCCTGCTGACGCTGGCTCGCGCCGACGCTGGGCAGATTCCCATCGCGTCCGAAGCGATCAACCTGCCCGAGCTCGTCGCGGCGGCAGTCGAGCAGGTGCACCCCGCGATGGACCAGCGGGACGTTGAGCTGCACTTGGAGCCAGGCCCCGCTGTCACGCTGCGGGCGGACGAAGACTTGCTGCTCCAGCTTCTGCTGAACCTGCTGGACAACGCCGGAAAGTACACCCCGTCGCGAGGCCGGGTTACCGTCGGATGGGCCGTAGTGGACGGGCAGGTCGAATTGTGGGTTCGGGACAACGGAGTTGGCATCGCGCCTGAGCACCTGCCGCATGTTTTCGACCGGTTCTATCGTGTGGACAAGGCGCGCAGCCGGGCGGCGGGCGGGGCCGGGCTGGGTCTCAGTATCTGCCGCTGGATAGCTAAGGCCCACGGTGGGTCCATCTCCGTCGAAAGCGCGCTGGGGGAAGGCACGGCGTTCACTGTGAAGCTTCCAGTGGCTGCCCGCGCTGCCGCTTAGCTATCCCCATCTTAATGTTGGCTTCATCGCCGCTTCATGCCAGGGGGCTAGTCTGGTCTCAGTGAGATTAGCCCATTAGGATAAGGAGGTAAGATTCATGACGATCAGCAAGCGCCTTTACCTGGTGTTCGGACTGGTCGCGGTGATCGCCCTCGCATTCAGTGTCGTCACCCTGACCTCGTCCCTGACCTCGGCTGGCTCCGACGCCGGCCAGACCTGCGACCAGCAGGACGAGGCGGACGACGCTGCCGAGGGCGACACCGAGGAAGCCGACACGGACAGCATCGAGGAGGAGTGCGGCCCCCAAGATGAGGCGGACGACACTAGCGAGGCTGAGGACGCCAACGATGCGGACAGCGACGGCGTTCAGGAGCCAGCGCTCAACGGCAGCATCGCCGTGCCGGAAGGTCAGGACGAGGGGCTGAGCGAGGCCGACGAAGCCGCCGCCCTGGCTCCCCTGGCGACGGTCTCAACCAATCAGGCAGTTGCCGCAGCGCGGGCCGAGGTGCCTGGCGACCTTGGGAAGGTCGAGCTGGAAAACGAGAACGGCAGCCTGGTCTATAGCGTGGAGATCGGCGGGAAGGACGTGAAGGTGGATGCCGGAACCGGCGTCGTGCTCCATGTCGAATCGGACGGACCTGAGGACTAACGTCGCCAGCGTTTCGCTGGTCAGGCTGAAGGGGCCGGCGGACGGGCCCCTTCAGCTTTGCCGCGGAGACAGGCTATCGCTACACCCGGTCGAGCCGGCCCCGGGAGCGACGTTCACCGTCCTGCTGCCGCGTGCGCAATGGGCTAGCTCGCCCTTCCCCTCCATTTCGTCTCCATCTCCCGCCGCTAGGTTGCCGGAAGAAGCATTGGAGCAGTGTCGCCCATGAATCGATTCGTGCTGTTGGGAGGTGCCCTGGCCCTCGCGGTCGCTGCTGTCGCGGCTGGCGCCTGCGGCGGGCGAGGGTCCAAGCAGGCCACTCCAACCCTCAACCCGGCCGATTTCCAGACCACGGTCGACAATCCGCTCTTCCCTCTCTCCTCCCTGGGACCCAAGGTGTTTGAGGGCGAGGAGAAGGATCCGGACACCGGCGAGACGCTCAAGACCCGCCTAGAGTCCACGGTCTTGCCGGGCACGGATGTGCTGGCCGGGGTCGAAGTCGGGGTGCTTGAGGAGAAGGATTACGAGAACGGCGAGCTCGTGGAATTGACGCTGGACTACTTCGCCCAGCACAAGGACGGCTCGGTTTGGTACTTCGGCGAGCGAGTGGACGAGTACAAGGGCGGCAAGGTCGTTAGCCACGAGGGCCAGTGGCTTGCGGGCGAAGGAGACAATCTGCCTGGCCTCTTCATGCCGGCGAAGCTGGTCCTGAACCAGACATTCGATCAGGAGAAGGCGCCCGGCGTGGCGGAAGACCAGTCGAAGGTAGTGGCCTTGGACCGGACTGTGACCACGCCGGCCGGCTCGTTCAGCGCCTGTGTCAAGACGGAGGACTTCAGCCCCCTGGACAGAGTCACCGAGTTAAAGTTCTACTGCCCCGGCGTCGGGCTGGTCCGCGAGGAGCCACCCGGAGGCCACCTGGATCTCATCAGTTATTAGCCTGGGTCACTCTTGCTCCTGACTACACCGCGGCTTCATTTCGGCGCCAGTCGTCGCCGTGGACCCGCACGATTAGGGAGTCGAGCGGTCGCCCCTTCGGAGCAAAGTGTTAGTAAATGCTAAGCGCCATTCGCAATAACGCCACCCTCGGACGGCTATTTCGTATCTAAAGACTGGCGCCCCCGGTAGGACTCGAACCCACAACCTCCTGGTCCGAAGCCAGGCGCTCTATCCAATTGAGCTACGGGGGCGGCCGCGGTTAGTGTAGCACGCCCTTTCGAACCCCATCAAACAAAGGGCCGCTAACCCCGTGGCGCCGCTTCTGTTATACGTTGTGGAGGCTTTCGCCGCTATGCTCTAATAGACGGAGCCTCTCATCCGGAACGCGGTCATGACCAGCGAGCAGGACGTAGCCACCCTCACCCGTCGCGTCGAGGAGCTGCTGGAGGGCAACACGGTCAAGGAGGCCGTCGAGCTCGTCTCCGGCATCCACCCGGCCGACCAGGCGGACCTCTTCGTCCGCCTGGACCCGGACATGCGCCAGGCCTTCCTCGCCCTCCTCTCCTCCGAGGGTCAGGCCCACCTCCTGGAGCACCTGGACGAGGACACCCGCTGGGACGTCATCGAGAAGATGCCCCGGGCCGCCCTCGCCCGCGTCCTCGACCGCATGGACAACGACGAAGCGGCCGACGTGCTCCGAGACCTCCCCCCTTCCGAGGCGGCGCGGGTGCTGGCCAACATGAACACCGCCTTCGAAGTGGCGCCCCTTCTGGAGCACGCCGAGGAGAGCGCCGGCGGCCTCATGACCCGCGGCTACGTCGCCCTGCACAAGGCGATGACCGCCGCCGAGGCCGTGATCTACCTGCGCGTCCGCAAGCCCTTCGCCGAAGAGGCGTACTACCTCTACGTCCTAGACCCGGCGAACCGCCTGGAGGGCGTCGTCAACCTGCGGGAACTCATCGTGGCTGACCCCGACACCCCTATCGAGCAGATCATGGCGCGGGAGATCATCTCGGTGGCGCCGGGGATGGACCAGGAGGAAAGCGCCCGCCTCCTCCAGCACTACCGCCTGCGTGCCCTCCCTGTGGTGGACGAGAGCCGCAACCTCCTGGGCATCATCACCGCCGACGACCTGATGGAGGTGCTGACAGAAGAGGCGACAGAAGACATGTACCGGATGGCCGGCGTCGGGGTCAAGGAGTGGGCCTTCAGCCCCCTGCGGGATTCGGTAGCCAGGAGGATTCCCTGGCTCAGCTTCAACATGGTTTGGGCGTTCGCGGCGGCCGCCGTCATCAACTTGTTCGAGGGGACCATCGATAAAATCGCCACCGTGGCCATCTTCATGCCAATGATCGCTGGCCAGGCCGGTAACGCCGGAATTCAGACCGCTACCATCGTCGTTCGGTCCATGGCCCTGGGCGAAGTTGAGGTGGGGGATGTCGGCAAGCTGCTGGCCAAGGAGTGGGCCATGGGGGCCATCAAAGGCGTCTTGTTCGGTCTCGCTCTGGGCTTGATCGCCTGGACCTGGAAGGGCAACGCGGTGCTGGGAATCGTGGCAGGCCTGGCGTTGTTCCTGAATATGCTCGTGGCCGCTACCGGCGGGGTGCTCGTGCCGATGACTCTGCGGCGCATAGGATTTGACCCCGCGACGATCGCGGGGGTATTCGACACGATGCTGACGGACTTCATGGGCTTCCTGATCTATCTGGGCCTCGCCACCCTGCTAGTCTCGCAATTGACCTAGCCCTGGGGCCAGGCTCTGAAATACGGCTGTTCCGAAGGTGGAATAAGGACGATGTTTAGTCTGGATGTAAACGGCTGGAGCATAGTAGCTCGAACGGTGATGATCTATGGGGCACTGCTAATCGGTCTCCGGTTGGCAGGGAAGCGAGAGCTAGGCCAGATGACCCCGTTCGACCTAGTCGTGCTCCTGCTGATCGCTAACGCCGTGCAGAACGCCATGGTGGGTCCGGACACATCGGTAACAGGCGGGCTTATCGCGGCCGGGGTGCTGATCGCCGGTAACTACGGAGTGGCCCAGGCGAGGGAGCGTCTGCCCTGGTTGCGGCGGGCGGTAGAGGGGACACCAACGCTGCTTATAAATAACGGGGAGTTCGTGCCCCGGAGCCTCCGGCGGGAAGGGCTGGACGAAGATGACGTCCTCATGGTCATTCGCGAGCACGGATTAGCAGACGTCAAGGACGTGCAGATGGCCGTGCTGGAGGTTGATGGGTCAATCAGCATTGTGCCAGCGGACGCCAACGCGATGCGTACACGTAAACACGGCCGGTTTGTGCGAAGAAGAGAATAAACTCACGATTAACCAACTGCGGTCTTGGTGAATAGACTGTCGGAGACGCTAGATGTGGAGCAGATCGGCCGCAATAAAGACTTGGGGTGGACGGAGGGATTCGAACCCTCGATCTCCAGGGCCACAACCTGGCGCCGTAGACCGCTAGGCGACGCCCTGAACATGTTCGCCGCCTTCTTCGCGGCGGCGAAGGTCGCCGCCTTCGAGCATGCCCGTCGTCGCCAGCCAGGGCGGCAACGCCGGGATCCAGACCATCACCATCGTTGTGCGCGGCATCGCCCTGGGCGAGATCGCCCTGCCCGACGCCCGTCGTGTGCTGACGAAGGAGATCGCCATCGGCGTCATCAAGGGGCTGACGTTCGGCGCGGGCGTGGGCGCCATCGCCTGGGCCTGGAAGGGGAACTGGGCGCTGGGCCTGGTGGCGGGCCTGGCGATGCTGCTGGACATCATCGTCGGTGGCCTGATGGGCGCGATAATACCGCTGACCCTCCGCGCCTTGCGCCTGGACCCCGCCATCGCCTCCGGCGTCTTCCTGACGACGTTTACGGACGTGCTGGGGTTCTTCTTCTTGCTGAGGCTGGGCACGCTGCTGCTGTCGCAGCTGACGTAGCGAACCGCGCCCTTGGCTCCGACCGTCTGCCGCCGCCTTCCGTCCGCGGCGCTTTGTCTGATGAATTTTAATAAAGAAAGGCCTTGACAAACCGATATCGATGTGTAGAATCAGGGCAGTTGTTGGGCCCACGTGAAGAGGAGGGGGTGCGTGGGTGCCAGATGCACGGCCTTTCGGTGGTTCGTTAAGCGATAACGTCGGGCCACGCCGTTACCGGCGTGGCTTTTTGTTTTCGCGAGCCCGCGCGCTTCGCTCCGAGGGCGGGCGGGTGAGCGCCTCACCGAGGGGACTAAAGCCGGAGGGGGTTCCGTCATGCAGTGGTTTCGCCCTATTCTAGTCGCTCTGATTGCGGTCGTGGCTTTCTTGCTGCTCCCGAACGGGAACAGCAGCGCCACCCCGGGAATAGTCGGCCCCACGATATTCTCGGTGCGGGGTATCGATCCGGCGCACGACATCTCGCCGGACCCCGGCGGGCCTCCCTACACCGGCTGCACGGCCGCGGACGTCCTGGCTACGCCTGGAGTCGGTGCCTTTCCCTGCGCACTCAGGGTTCCTCCTGCTCCGCCTGGGCCCGTGCCGGACGGCGTGTCGGCCGCACCGATTGACCTCGGGCTCGACGTGGTTGGAGGCCCGTTCAGCGACGACCTGGATGGCCTATCTTTCAGTGAGTTTCTCGGCGTCGTCGCCGTCCCCGATTTCGACTTCTCGGTGGACGCCGCCCCGCCGAATGGGGGCGTCACGGTGGGGATTCCCTGTCCCGCGCCTAGTGTATTTACCGAAGCAGGAGCACTGGAGGCCCAGGGCGATATATTCACTACCGCTGGCGTGCCGCCCGGCTGCAATACCTGGGCGTTTAGTCCGCCCGTCTGCCCAGGAGGGCCCTGCGACGAGGCGGCCTTAGGCCTGATCGCGCCCGCCCCCCCTGGCGCACCACCGCCACCCCCCCTCGACGACATGGACGCATTGGCCGACTTTGCATTTTCTCCGGGCCCGTGCACGCTCGTAGGCGGCACTTTCTTTACCACCTGTCCCGCCTTCTCGGTAGCCGCGGGCTCCGCCGTCCTGCCGGCCATCGCGGCCACCCCTGCGGTCTGCATCGCCCCTGGGCTCCCCGCCGACTCAGGCTCCATCCTCGTGCCGCCCGGCACTCCGGCCATCCCTCCCTGCCTCCCCGGCGGTTGCCCCCCCGGCGGTCTTCCCTGCATCACCATCCCCTCCGTCAGCATGGGGCTAATACCCGGCCCCGGTGGCGATGACCTGGACGCCCTCTGCTGGTGGGACGACGGCGACCTCGTTCCGGAGCTACCGGGCCTCGGCGACTGGTATCTATTCTCCCTGGCGCCGGGGTCGCCCTCGCTGGCCGCCCTGGGGCTAAGTCCGGCCGACATACTCTACCCTACTCTGGGACTGGGCGGGGTTGGTGGCGTTGCCCCCCTGGTTGGAGCCCCGGCGGCAGCCCTGGGCCTCCTGCCTACGGACAACCTGGACGCCCTGATCTGTCACGATATGGACGCTGACGGCGACGGCGTACCCGATGTGCCGGACAATTGTCCCGGACTGTTCAACCCCGGCCAGGCCAACACCGATGCCGCTCTAAACGCCGCCGGAGCGTCCATAACCGGCGACGGCCTGGGTGACGCCTGCGACCCCGACGACGACAACGACGCCTGGCCGGACAGCTCGGAAGGCACCATCGGCACGAATCCGGTGGACAACTGCATTCTCGGTCCCGGCACCGGCGGCGACTCGTGGCCGGCGGATATGGCCCCTATCGGCGCACCAGACGCGGCGGTCAGCGGCGCCGATCTGTCGGCCGTAGCTGCCCAGATTGGGTTCGCGGTTCCACCCGGCTCGGTGCGGAGAAACATCGCCCCTATCGCCGCACCGGACAGCGCGATCAGCGGCGCCGACCTGTCGGCCGTAGCCGCGCGCATCGGCTTTGCGTGTGCTTGACGCCGGGCCGTAAACTCGGCACACTCCCAATCCGGCCGACGACAACGCCGCTAGCGGCGCCGACCTGTCATGGGTTGCGCGTGGTGACGACCTGCCGCGGTTGGGAGGGAAAAGCTGGGGTGGACGGAGGGATTCGAACCCTCGATCTCCAGGGCCACAACCTGGCGCCTTAGACCGCTAGGCGACGCCCACCACGACAAAGCCCCGAGCCAGTCGGGGCAAGTGGAGTGTAGCACGAGGCGGATACGTGGTCAAGAACGAAGGCCGGCATCCGCTCTCTTCTGGCCGGCCGCGCTGGCCTTAGCGCTGGGCCTGGCCGCCTGCGGCGGCGGAACGCCGGCTCCCACCCCGACGGCCACCACCACGGCAACGCCTATCGCCACCGCCACGCCCTTGCCTGAGCCCACCGCTACCCCTGTCCCGCAGCCCGAGCTGACCGTCTTCGTCGACGGCGTGGACTTCGCCGTGGACCTGGAGTTCGCTCCCGACGGCCGCCTCTTCTACAACGAACTGCGGACGGGACGGGTGCGCACCGTCGAAGGCGGACGGCTCCAGCCGGAGCCGTTGGCCACCCTCAACGTCCAGGCTACCGGCGAGCACGGCCTGCTGGGTCTCGCCCTGGACCCCGACTTCCAGTCGAACCGCTACGTCTACGTCTTCTTCACAGTTCCCGACGAGACCGGCGCCGCCGTGGAGCAGCGGGTGGTCCGCTTCACGGAGATGGACGGCCGCGGCACGGACAGGACCGTCATCCTGAAGGGCCTGCCCGCGGGCGGCTGCTGCCACAACGGCGGCCGTCTCGCCTTCGGGCCGGACGGCAAGCTGTACGTCTCCCTCGGCGACGCCGGTTCGCCGGACCTGGCCCAGGACCTCGATAGCCTCGCCGGCAAGATCCTCCGCGTCAACCGCGACGGCTCCACTCCCAACGACAACCCCTTCCCCGGCTCACCCGTGTACGCGCGCGGCATCCGCAACTCCTTCGGGCTCGCCTTTCACCCGAAGACGGGCGAACTGTTCGCCACGGACAACGGGCCCGCCGGCCACGACGAGCTGAACGTCATCGTCGCCGGCGGGAACTACGGCTGGCCGCTGGTCACCGGCATAGCGGGGGCGCGCAGCCTGCTCGACCCCATCTTCGCCACCGGCGACGACTCCATCGCTCCCACCGGCGTGACAGTGTACCGCGGCCACGTCTACTTCTGCAGCTACAACGACACCACCCTCCTCCTTGTTCCCGCCGACGAGGTGCGGGCGGTCCGCAGGGGCGAAAAGTCTGCCGTGCAGCCGCGGGACACCGGCCTCCCCTGCGGCCTCGACGTGACGGCGGGGCCGGACGGGGCGCTGTACTTCTCGGACGGGGAGAACATCTACCGCTGGGGGCTATAATTCGCCGGGAGGTTGCCTTGACAGGGCAAAAGGCCAATGCTACGTTTATAGCCAGAGGCCACACCCATAAAAGTGAGGCTCGGTTGAGCGGGCAAAAACCGAAAACGGAAGCAGGAGATGGCGCCACCGCGGCGCCATCGCTTACTTTGGATGAGGGCGCCGACAAGGAGCCGAGAACGTGCGACTTTCCCTGATCCCCCGTAACTACCGCTTCTACGACCTCTTCGAGGAGAGCGCCCGCAAGCTGGTGGACGGCGCCGAGGCCTTGAGCGACCTCCTGGAGCACTTCGACAACGTGGAGATGAAGACCGCCCACATCAAGGAGCTGGAGCACGAGGCCGACAACATCACCCACGAGCTCTACCGCCAGGTCAACCTCACCTTCGTCACGCCCCTGGACCGCGAGGACATCGCCGCCCTAGCCCAGCGCCTGGACGACGTAATGGACTACATCGAGGGCGCGGCCACCGCCATCCGCATCTACGGCATCGAGCGGCCCACCCCCGCCGCCCGCGGCCTGTCCGACCTCATCCGCCTGCAGTGCGTCCAGATCGAGCAGGCTGTATCGAGCCTGAGGCGGCCGCGCCAGCTGAAGCGAATCGTCGAGCAGCTCCGGGAGATCAACCGCTTGGAGAACGAAGCGGACACCCTCTTCCTCAACGCCAGCGCCGACATGTTCCGCTCGGAGATGAGCTCCATCGACATCATCAAGTGGCGCGACGTCTATGACCAGCTTGAGCGGGCCACGGACAGCGCCGAGCACGTCGCCCACGTACTGGAGTCGATCGTCCTGAAGCATGGCTAAGCGCCGCTCGCAGAATGCGTAGAGGGAAGCACAGCTTCCCTTTTTTCGTGCCGCACCTTAGATGACCGACACGTTTGGCTTCCTCATCTTCGCCTTCATCGCCGTCCTCGCCTTCGAGGCCGTCAACGGCTGGACGGACGCCCCCAACGCCATCGCCACCGTCGTCTCCACGCGTGCCCTCCCGCCGTTCGTCGCAGTGGCCATGGCGGCCGTCCTGAACCTGGCCGGGGCGCTCTCCGGCACGGCGGTGGCCACCACCATCGGCAAGGATATCGTGGACATTCAGGCGGTGACGCTGGAGACGGGGGCCGCGGCGGCGCTGGCCGTGGTCATCTGGAGCGGCACCGCCGCTTACTTCGGCCTCCCCACCAGCGAGAGCCACGGCATCGTATCGGCCATTGCCGGGGCGGCGGTCGCCGCCGCGGGGACGGACGTCCTCCTGTGGGACGGCTGGCAGAAGGTGTTTACGGGCGTCGGAGCGGCGGTGGTGTTCGGCTTCGGCGGGGCCTTCCTGGTCATGGTCCTAATCCTCTGGCTCTTCCAGCGCTTCAGCCCCTCCCTGATGCGACGCACCTTCGCGCCGTTACAGATACTGTCGTCCGCCTTCATGGCCTTCAGCCACGGCACCGCCGACGGCCAGAAGGCCATCGGCGTGATGGCGATGCTGCTGGCCATCTGGAACGACACCCCCACCGGTGAGTTCAACGTCCCGCTCTGGATCATCCTCCTGGGCGCGACGACCATGGGTGTCAGCACCATGGCCGGAGGCTGGCGGATTATCCGCACCCTGGGAATGCGGATCACCCACCTGGAGACGTACCAGGGGTTTGCGGCGGAGGCGGCCGCCGCCACTACCCTGACGATCACCGCCCGCATGGGCATCCCCCTGAGCACGACCCACACCATCGGCTCGGCCATAATGGGAGTGGGCGCGACCCGCCGCATCTCCGCGGTGCGCTGGGGGATCGCCTACAACATCATCGGCGCCTGGGTCCTGACGTTCCCAATCTGCTTCGGGCTGGGCTACGTGATCGCCCTCGCCATCCCCGACTAACGTGGACGGAACAAGCGACATGGAACATGGCACCCCCGGTTTTGTTCTCTGTCCCGTGTTCCTTGTTCCTCGCCCATGAAGCGCGTCCTCTTCGTCTGCACGGGGAACCGGGCCCGCAGCCAGATGGCGGAGGGGCTCCTGCGCCACCTGGCCGGCGGCCGCGTCGAGGTGTTCAGCGCGGGCACCGAGCCGAAGGAGGTCGCGGCGCTCACCGTGGCGGTGATGGCCGAGATCGGCATCGACGTCTCCGGCCAGCGTTCCAAGTCCGTCGACGAGTTCGCCAGGCAGGAGTTCGACTATGTGATCACCGTCTGCGACCGGGCGAAAGAGCGCTGCCCCGTCTTCCCGACCAGGACGAAGCGACTGCACTGCAGCGTCGAAGACCCCGCCGACGCCGAGGCGCGCGGTCTGCCCGCGCCCGAGGCGTTCCGCGCCGCCCGCGATGACCTCCGCAGGCGTATACTAGAACTGCTGCCGTCCCTCGCCGACATGTGATGCGCTCGCCGGGAGGAGCACGCCATGACCCAGCCAGTCGAAAGCCCCGCCAAGCAGGTGCGCAAGCTGCCCTGGCGCAAGAGGTTCGTCCTCTTCTGGCGCCTGTTCCGGGACAACCGTGTCTCCCTGTGGGCGAAGCTCGTGATCCCCGGGGTAGCTCTCTATCTACTGTTCCCGGGTGACATCATCCCCGACTTCATCCCCGTCCTGGGCTACCTGGACGACCTGCTGGTCATCATCCTGGGCCTCTGGTTGTTCCTGCGACTGGCGCCCCGCCCCGTCTTCGACGAGCACCTCGAACGCATCCGCAGCGAGCTGCCGGCGCCCAAAAGCCCGCCGCCCTCCTGACCTGAAGCCATTGCCTCGGCTCGACAGGCGCTGACAAAGAGCAGACGGCGTGCTATCTTTGTCCCGCTCGTTTACGCATCCGGGGGCCAGATGGCAGAGCAGTTTTCCCTCGAGGACGCCCTTCACCGCTTCTGCGAGTCCTGGAGCAAGGCCGTCGAGAGGCGCTCGCCCATCGTGGGCGGCCGCCTCTTCCACAAGACCGTCAACTGCCATACCGGGAGCGAGGCCTTCGCCGTCACCTTCAAGCCCTCGGGCGCCGAGCTGCGGCCCGGCGCCGACCCGGCCGCCCACGCCACCTTCACCCTGAGCGAAGACGACTGGCGGGGCCTGCTGTCCGGCAGGTACGGCGTCTGGAGCGTCCAGCTGGCCAACCGCCAGCGCCCCATCATGGAGGAGGACGGCCTCATCCGGCAGCTGGGGCTCATCATGCAGAGCTTCGCACTGCGGAAGGAGTGACCGCGTTGTCCGGCGCTACGGAGACCTACGCCCGCTGGGTCCACGAACTCCAGTACGACGCCATACCGGAAGGCGCCGTCCACAACGCCAAAGAGCAGATGCTGAGCATCCTCGGCGCCGTCTATGGCGGCGCCGCCACCGAGGCCGGCGCCGCCATCACCTCCGCCGTCCGCGAGTGGGGCGACCGCGAGGAGTCCAGCGTCGTCGCGGGGGGCTACAGGACCAGCGTGCGCTCGGCGGCCCTGGTGAACTCCGTGAACGCGCAGGTGCTGGAGTACGAGGACTGGGTGGGCGTTGTGCACACGGGCGCCACCGTGGTGCCCGTAGCCCTGGCCGCCGCCGAGGCGATGGGCGCCGGCGGCCGCGACCTCATCGCCGCCCAGGTCGCCGGCAACGAGGTCGCGGCGCGGGTCGGGTTAGCCACGCTGGGCGGGCGCGGCGCCGGCAACCAACATGCCGTGCACCAGGTGGAGGTGCCGCTGGTGGCCGGCAAGCTGCTGGGCCTTGACCCCACCCAGCTCATGGACGCCGTCGGCGGGTCGTGCACGCAGGCCCAGTTCCCGGTAGTCCTGGGCTGGACCAGCCACGCCAAGGGGTACCTCACGGGCATGCCCGCCTACACCGGCATCGCCGCCGCCCAGATCGCCCGCCACGGCTTCACCGGCAACCGCGAGATCGTGGAGCACGCGAAGGGCTACTGCTTCGAGGCGCAGGGCCTCCTGCGACCGGACCAGCTCACGGTTGGCCTGGGCGAGAAGTGGCACACCCAGGACTCCCTCACAATCAAGCCCTACCCGATGTGCGGCTTCACCATGGCCCCGACCGACTGCCTGCTGGACCTGGTGCGGGAGCACGACATCCAGCCGGACGACGTGGCGGAAGTGGTGGTCGAGTGCCCGATAACCTTCGTTATCACCGGCACCATGTGGTCGGCCGTGCCCGACTTGTACGACCGCATCGCGAACCCGCACGAGTCGGGCTGGAGCTGGATCCCCCTCCTCTTCGACGGTCACTACCCGCTGGCCGCCGCCATCGTCGACCGCGAGGTGACGCCGCGCCAGTTCACCCGCGAGCGTATCGCCGACCCCCGCATACGCGGCCTGCTGGACCGCATCCGCCTGGTGCACGACCCGGAGCTGGACATGGCCCTTGTCGCCGGCCGCGGCTTCGGGGCGAAGGTGACGCTCCGCACGCGCGACGGTCGCGTCCTGGAGAAGGTGACGCGGGAGCACCGGGGCGGCCCGGGCAACCCCATTGACGCCGCCGACAAGTTCCGCACCGCCACCCGCGACGTCCTCCCGCCCGAGCGGCAGGATACGATTATCCGGGCGGTGCGGAGCGTCGAGCGGCTGGAAAACGCGCGCGAACTGGGGGATCTGCTCCGCGGGCCCTAGCTGCCGAAGCCGCCGCCGCCCCCGCCGGGGCCGCCGCTGCCCCGCAGCCGGGGGTCGCCGATGTCCCGCAGCGCGTCCCCCATCATGTTGAAGCCCAGGACCACCAGGCTCAGGGCCAGGCCCGGGAAGAAGACCGGCCACCAGAACCCAAGCTGCGCCGCCTCCCGGTTGCGGCCGCCAAGGTCGGCGCCCCACGAGGGGATCGGCTCGGGCAGGCCCAGCCCCAGGAAGGTGAGAGCCGCCTCCGCCAGGATGGCGACCGGCAGGAGGATGCTCGCCAGGACGACCACCAGGGCGAAGACGTTGGGCAGGATGTGGCGGGCCATGATGCGAAAGTCGCTCGCCCCCATCGCCCTGGCCGCCTCGATGTAGACGTTCTGCTTTTCGGAGAGCACCGCCCCCCGCACGATCCGCGTCACCCCGGCCACGATGCCGATGGCGATGGCCACCGAGACGATAAGGGCGTCCAAGAACTTGGGGATGCCCAGGAAGCTACCCTCCGGTATCGGCGTCTTATCCGAGAGGAACTCGCGGAAGGTAGCGTCCGGGTTCCCGAGCACCGAGACGATGGCCAGGAGCAGCACCAGCCCCGGGAAGGCCAGGAGGACGTCCATTGCTCGCTGGATCAGGTTGTCGATCCGCCCGCCCAGGAAGCCGGAAAGGATTCCCAGCGCCGCGGCCCCGGTCACGCCTATGATGATCGAGATCATGCCTACCACCATGGACACGCGCGAGCCCATCACCACCCGGCTGAAGACGTCGCGGCCCAGGCGGTCGGTGCCGAAGGGGTGGGCGAGGGTCGGGCTCTGCAGCTGGTCGAACTCGATGGCGGCGGGATCGTAGGGCGCGATCTGCTCGGCGAAGATGGCCGAGACCACCAGGGTAACGATCACCACCAGACCGAAGATGCCCAGTGGGTGGCGGCGGAGGAGGTGGAGGGCGCGCCGCATGGGTGTGCGGCGCTCCACCTCCATCTCTTCCAGCTCGACTGGTACTGCAACCTCGCGGGCCACGGATTGTTCCTTACGTATAACGGATGCGCGGGTCGAACCAGGCGTAGGTGATGTCTACCGCCAGGTTCACGGTGACGTAGACGATCGCTGCCAGGAACGTTATCCCCTGCACTATGAAGTACTCGCGTGTCACGATGGACTGGAGCACAAGGACGCCCATACCGTTGAGGGCGAAGATGGACTCGATGATCACGGCACCGCCCAAAAGGCCGCCGACCTGGAGGCCGAGCACGGTGACGACGGGGATCATGGCGTTCTTGAGGGCGTGCCGCCAGACGACGGTCCGCTCCCTCAGGCCCTTGGACCAGGCCGTGCGGATGTAGTCGTTGCGCATGACCTCCAGGAGCGACGAGCGGGTGAGGCGCATAATGCCGGCCGCCGTCGCCAGGCCCAAAGCAAGCGAGGGCAGCATGAACTCCTGCAGGTTGACCCAGGGGTCATCGAAGAACGGCACGAAGCCCCTCCCGAACGTGGGAGGCGACCAGTTCCACCAGATGACGGGGAAAATGATGAAGAGCGTTGCTAACCAGAATCCCGGTATGGACAGGCCGAGCACGCTGACGAAGCGGGCCAGCCAGTCGATGGGCGTGCCGGGGCGGATGGCGGAGATGACCCCCGGTGGGATGCCCAGGATGAGGGAGAAGATGACCGTCATGATAAGGAGCTCGCCGGTGATAGGTAGCCGATGGCGCAGCTCCTTGGTCAGCTCCACCTCGCCGAAGACGGTCTCGCCCAGGTGGCCGCGGGACACCCCGGTCAGCCAGTCGAAGTACTGGACGTAGAAGGGCCGGTCGAGGCCGAACTGGTCGCGCAGCTCCCGCTTCTGCTCTTCCGTGCAGGAGATACCGCAGCGCAGGTCGATGGCGTCGCCGGGGACGATGCGGAAGAGGGCGAAGGTGAGGATAGTCACCCCGAGGACGATGACGGGAAGCAGGAGGAGGCGGCGGAGGATGTAGGTTCGCATCCGCTAGATTGGCCTTCTTTCGGCTCCTACATGATACTGTGCTAGGCTTTGTCCAGCCAGATATCCCAGCTGAAGATGCTCGGCCCTCCAACCCCTGGCTGACCTGCCAGCTTCACGTAGTCCCAGAAAGCGGTGTACGCGTAACTGCCGGTGATCGTTATCTGGGGCCCGTGCTCGCGGATGATGCGGCGCTGCACGTCGAGGATAATCTTCTTGCGCTTTACCGGGTCGAACTCGCGCTGCTGGGCCTCGATCAGCTCGTCCACCTTGGGGCTGAAGCCCGCCTCCTGGGCGGCGGGCAGGCTGCGGTTCAGCCCCGTCCAGTTGGACTGCCCGGTGACGCCCTTGCTGTGGTAGAAGCTCAGGGGCCGGTCCGGCTCGCCGTAGGGCAGGTGGATGAAGAACGTCATGTCGAAGTTGCCCTGGAGCAGCACCGTGGTGAGGTACGACCCCAGCTCCACGCTGTCCAGCTCGATGTTGATGTTCGCCCGCTTCAGCTGCTCCCGCAGCAGCAGGGCGTAGTCCCCCACGATCTGCGGGCCGGGAAGCTCGGGGATGGGCACGGTGACGTTGAGCTGGTCGTACCCCGCTTCCTTGAGCTTGTCCTTGGCCAAGTCAGGATCGTAGGGGAGGAGCTGGCGCAGCTCCTCCTGGGGCAAGGCCCACCGCTCCTGGCCCCACTGGATGGGGCCGTTGTAGACCCCCTCACCTTGCTGTATACGCTCGATGATCTCGTCGCGGTTGATCGCCAGGTCGACGGCCTCGCGGACGCGGATGTCGTTGAAGGGGGGGCGCGAGACGCGGAAATTGATGACGGGGTAGAAGAGGTTGGGAAACTTGTTAACCACGATGTTGGCGTTCTTCTGGAGGTCCTCGGCCGTGCGCTTGTCGAGGACGGCGCCGCTAACGTCGTGCTGGCCCGACTTGAAGGCGGTCAGGAGCGAAGAGTTGTCCTGGATCACGATCCACTCGCGGCCGTCGAGAAGGGGGCGGTCCGGCACGAAAAACTCGGGGTGCCTGGCCAGCGAGATCCGCTCGGAGCCGATGAACGCGTCCAGCATGAACGGGCCGCTGCCGAACTCCCTCGTGCTGAGGGACGTGAACTGGTCGAGCGCTGTTGTGGAGACCACGCCCCAGGTGGGGTTCGCCATCTCCGGTATCGCCGGGACGAAGGGCTGCGTAGTGACCAGCTTGAAGACGTTGCCCGGCAACACTTCGCTCTTGGCGAAGTCGATCACCCCGGGGAAGCGCTTGTCGATGGCGGTGAGGGCGGTGCTGCGGCGGTGGAAGCTGGCCCTGACGTCTTCGGCGGTCACCTCCAGCCCGGCCACCGGCTCCTTGGGGTGGTACTTGACGCCGGGCCGGATGGTGAAAATGTACTCCAGGTGCTCCGGGTCCGGCCGCTCGAACTTGGTGGCCAGGCTGTTCAACACCACCTCTTCCGGGCGGTCGGGGGCGGCGCCGGTGGAGCTGCCGAGGGAGTAGAGGAAGCTGTACATCTGGGCCACGATGTCGAGGCCGAAAATGTCCGTGTGGGGGTCAAGGCCGAGGACGCCGATGCTGCGGCCCTGCTTGAGGACACCCCCGGGTATGGGCTCGCCGGAGGCGCCCGGGGAGCGGCGGGGCGCGGTGCCCCCATCCTCACAACCGACGAGGGAGATAGCGGCAGCGCCTGCGGCCGCGGCGGCCCCCGCCCCCAGGAGGCTCCGCCGCGTCATCCGCCTGCGAAAGATACGGGTCCAGTAGTTATCGTCGTTCATGACGCCGGCTCCCCCTGGTGCGCTGGAGTTATGTCCTCAATATCCAATACGTCACTTATATCGGCTGGCGGATGCCTTGTCAATTCCTTCACGAACCCTTCCCCACCCCCGCCGAGGCCAGCAGTTCCTTGAGGCGCAGGGCGTTGGCGACCCCCTGGTCCTCGGCCTTCGTATTAAACCCCAGGTACACTTCCTCCGCCTCCTCCGCCAGCTGACGTATGCGCGGCACCCACTCCGCGAGCTCCTCGTCGCTGTAGTGCCAGTTGAGGCGCTCCTCGGCTCTGGCGGCCCTGTCCTCCCAGCGCTCGGCGTTGCGGCCGCGGAAGCGCACCGCCGCCGCCGGCGCCGTCGCCGCCACGACCGGCGGGAAGCTAGACTTCAGCCCGGGCGGCTCATCGACGCAGACGAAGCCGCAGCGCAACTCCCTCAGCAGGGCGAAAGTCGAAGCGGCCGTCTCCTCGTCGGCGGCCCACAGGGGGTTGCGGAACTGCACCAGCACGGGGTCGTCCGGCACGCGCTGGCGGGCGTGGGCGATGAAGTCGCGGTTGGCGTCGGAGGGGACGAACCAGGGCGGGAAGTCGATGAGGACGGCGCCCAGCTTGCCCGCCTCGCGCAGGGGCTGGAGGTTCTCGCGGAAGATGCGCCACATCTCGTCGCGGATGGGTTCCGGCACGTCCTTGTAGTAGACGCGGCCCTTCTTCTGCGCCTCCGGCGGCAACTCCTCGCGGAACTTGGCGGAGATGGAGCCGATGCGCGTCGGGTGCTGGCTGAGCAGCGCGAACACCTTCACGTTGAAGCGGAAGCCGCCCGGGACGGCGGCGGCCCACTGCTCAAGGAGACGGCGCGAGGGCAGGCTGTAGTAGGTGTTGTCCACCTCCGCCAGCTCAAAATGGCGGGCGAAGTGGGCCAGCCGCGATGGCGTGTCCTTCGCCTCGGGCGGATAGAAGTTGCCGCCCTGGACGAGGGCCTGGTCGGCCCACGTGGACGTACCGACGTAGATGCGGCCGCTCACGACGGCTTATCACCGCCTTCCGCTTTCGCCAGCAACGCCTTGAGGTCTTGCTTGGCGTCGAGGATGCCGGCCCACAAATCGCCGACCTCGGCGAGGCGCTCGGGGGCGTTGACGATGGTGAAGTCGGCGGGGTAGACCTTCTCCAGCTCGTCCCAGCGCAGCGGCATGGAGACGGTCGCCTCCGGCGCCGGCCGGGGCGAATAGACGGAGGCCAGGGTCTTGCCGCGGGCGTTCTGGTTGTGGTCCAGGAAGACCTTGCCGATGCGCTTGCTCACCGTCCACTCCATGGTGATCTCGCCGGGGTGCTGGCGCAGCAGGAAGCGGCCGATGGTCTCCGAAGCGGAGCGGACGGTGTCGTAGTCCAGCTGGCGCAGGATGGGGACGTAGATGTGGAGGCCGGTCTTGCCCGACGTCTTGATGAACGACGAGAGGGACAGAGCGTCCAGCAGCTCCTTGAGGCGGAGAGCGATCTCGCAGGTCTTGGCGAAGGCCTTGCGGTTCAGCTCCGGCTCGTCGCCCTTGCCCTCGCGACCCGAGTAGATGTACGGGTCGAGGTCGAAGACGATGAAGTCGGGGTAGTTGAGCACGGAGCCGTCGATGTCCTTCTCGGAGCCAGCGAAGCGGGTGGTGAGCTGCCTGGCGTCCGGCTCGCGGTTAACCCGCGAGTACCAGGTGTGGAGCTCAATGTCGGCCAGCTGGCCCAGCCAGAGCAGCGTCGGGAAGTTGTTGATCATCAGGTACTCGACGTCGCCCTCGTTGTGGGAGGAGTAGAGGCGGACGGTCTCCACGAACTTGGGCAGGGGGTTGTCCCAGTGCTTCTGGTAGAACGACTCGCCGTGGATGCCGTCCGGGTAGCGGGTCAGGGTGAGGGGCCGGTCCTTGAGGTGGGGCAGGGCGCAGGGCGCCGCCTTCGCCAGGTACACCAGGAGGTCGCGCTTGGTGAGGGCGCGTCGGCCCTCGAGGGCGGGCCAGAACGCCTTGTCCAGGTTACTGACCTTCAGCCGGTGCCCCTGCACCGAGAGCGTGAACTCCTCCTTCGGGCCCTCCAACTGCTCCAGCACCTCGGCCACGGCGTCCTCGAGGCCCCGGCCCTGGTCCGATGGACCCTCTGACCGCGGCGGCGCCACGGCCGGCGACGGGCGCACCTCCCCCGCCGGCTTGTCCTCGCGCAGGCGCATGAAGACGGGGGCGCGCAGCCGGTTGTCCGCCGTCCGCTGGACGTACCTGACCTCGACGACAAGCCCCGGCCGCACCCAGGTGACGTCCTTCACCGGCGGCGGCTCGGCGAAGGGGCAGTCGTCGGTCCTCATGCCGTCGAGCCGCTTACGCAGGTCTTCCAGCATCCTGTCGCTGAAGCCGCTGCCCACGTGGCCGGCGTAGGTCAGGCGGCCGTCCTCGTAATAGCCCAGCAGCAGGGCGCCGAAGGTGGAGAAGCGGCTCCCCTGCCCCCGGCTGTAGCCGCCGACCACGAACTCGTCGCTCTGCGTGGCTTTCGCCTTCAGCCAGAGCCGCGACCGCTTTCCTGACTCGTAGACGCTGTCGCGGCGCTTCGCCACGACCCCCTCCAGCCCGTGCTCGAGCGCGATCTGGTAGGCTGCCTCGCCGTCCACCCCGAACTCCTCAACGAACTTCACCCGCTCCGAGGGTACGAGGGTCTGGTCGAGGAGGGCGCGCCGGCGCTCAGCGGTCACCCCTCTGAGGTCGTACCCGTTGAGGTACAGCAGGTCGAAGACGTAGTAGAGGACGGGGATCTGCGACTCCGCCTTGCGGATGTCGGGCGGGCGGGTTAGGTTGAGGCGCTGCTGCAGGAGCTGGAAGCTGGGAATGCCGTTCTCGTCCAGGGCCACGATCTCCCCGTCCAATATGACCTCGCGGTCGGGCTGGCGGGCCAGGTCTTCCGCCAGCGACGGGTGCTGCGCCGTCGCGTCCAGACCCCGGCGGCTGAGCAACGTGACCTTCCCCTCGCGGATGAGGGCGATAGCCCGCACCCCGTCCAGCTTCGGCTCAAAGAGCCAGTCGGCGTTGGAGAACGGCCCTTCCGCCAGCGAGGCGAGCATCGGCGCGATTTTCTCAGGGAAGGGCGCCTTTCGCGCGCCGGGCACGCCCGCGACCCCCGACCCTCGACCCTCGACCCCGGGGGACGTAGGGCGGGGAAGCCGCCCCGCCCTCAGGTCATCGATGGTGACGCCGGAGATAATCGAGCGGTCCTCGGCCAGGATGTCGCGGGAGTCGTCGGCGAACTCGTCCTGGTGCTTGATGAGGAGCCAGTCGGTCTTCGTCCTCACCAGCGTCCAGGAGCCCTTCAGCTTGTGCCCCCGCAGGAAGATGGAGAGCTTCCCCTCCGCGAGCCCCCGGCGCAGGCGCTCGCTCGCCTCCCGGCGGTCGTGGAAGGAGAGCTTACCGTCCTCGTCCGGCGAGTAGGTGCCGTTGTCCCAGACGATGACCTGGCCGCCGCCGTACTGGCCCCTGGGGATCACCCCCTCGAACGAGGCGTAGTCCAGGGGGTGGTCCTCGACCATCACCGCCAGCCGCTTGTCCTTTGGGTTGAGCGAGGGGCCCTTGGGGACGGACCACGACTTGAGGGCGCCGTCCAACTCCAGCCGGAAGTCGTAGTGGAGGCGGCGGGCGGCGTGCTTCTGGATTACGAAGGTCAGGGGCCCTTCGTCCTGCTCTCTGGGCTCGGGCGTGGGCTCCGGGGTCTGGGCGAAGTCACGCTTCCTGCGGTAGGCGTCCAGCATCTGCGTCCCATTATAGGGCGCGCCGGATATAGCAGCGAAGGCGAATCCTTGAAGCCCCCTCCCTGCCGTTCTACAATGGAGCGCTGGGCCAGCATGATCATCACCGTCACCCTCAACCCCGCCATCGACCAGACCCTCGTGCTCCCGCGCTTCGTGGCGGGCGATACCCTCCGCATCAAGGCCAGCCGCTTCGACCCTGGTGGCAAGGGGGTCAACGTCTCCCGCGTGATCCACGAGCTGGGCGGCAAGAGCCTGGCCATGGGGTTCGCCCCCGGGGGCCTCGGCCGCTACATCGAGCAGACCCTCCAGGCCCAGGGCATCCACTGCGACTTCGTCCACACCAAAGGGGAGACCCGGACCAACATCACCATCCTAGACGAGACCCGCCACCTGCACACCATCCTCAGCGACCCCGGCCCGGAGACCGACGTCCGCTTCGTAGGGCGGTTCATGGACCGCCTTCGCAGGCATCTCCGTACCGACGACTGGCTGGTGGTTGCCGGCAGCATCCCGCCGCCTCTCGACCCGTCCATCTACCACGACATCATCTCCCTGGGCCAGGAGATGGAGACCCACACCGTCCTGGACGCCGACGGCGCCGCCCTGGCCGCCGGTGTCTCCGCCCTGCCCGAGATGGTGAAGGCCAATCGGCGCGAGCTCGAGCGGCTGGTGGGCAGCCACCTGGACGACGAGGAGTCGACCGCGGTCGCCGCCGCGCAGGTGCAGGCGATGGGCGTGAGCACGGTCGTGGTCACCCGCGGGCGCGAGGGCGCCGTCGCCCTGGGCGACGGCGACTGCTGGCGCAGCCTGGCCCCCCGCGTCAAGGCGATCAGCGCCGTCGGCTCCGGCGACGACTTCCTGGGCGGCGTTATCTTCGACCTGGAGCGCGGCGGCAGCCTGGAGGAGTCGCTCCGCTGGGGCGTCGCCGCCGGGTCGGCCGCCGTCCTGAACCCCGGCACGGAGCTGTGCCACCGCGAGGATGTGGAAGGGCTCCTGCGCCGCGTCCGGGTGCAGAAGATCGAGGCCAGGGCCGCCCTGGTGTAAAGGACGTCACTTGTCCGGCCCGCCGACCCTGATCGTCTTCCTGGGAGGCATGGGTGGCAGTGCGGTCGAGGAGAACGTCGCCCGGGCCCGCGCCGCCGCCGCCCTCGACACTATCGAGCGCGCCCTGGCCACCGGCGCCTACGCCGGCGCCGTCATCACCACCGATTCGCCTGAAGCCGTCGGGCCGCCGCCCGACGCTGTCACCATCGACGCCGACGAAGGGCCGTTCCGCTTCCTCGACCGGCTGACGGAGGTCGTCCGGAGATACCGGCCGGAGAGCTTCGTCTACCTGGGCGGCGGCAGCCTCCCCCTCCTCTCCGCCGACGAGCTCGTGGGACTGGCGCGCGCCCTCGCGGGCGAGGAGGAGGTGGCGGTCACCAACAACGCCTACTCCTCGGACCTTGTGGCCGTGCGGCCCGCCGACGCCGTGGAGCGCCTGCGAAACGTCGACAGCGACAACGCCCTCGCCCGCGCCCTGGCTGAGGACGTCGGCCTCACCGTCCACTCTCTCCCCCGCACCGTCTCCACCCAGTTCGACATCGACAGCCCCGCCGATCTGGCGGTGCTCAAGCTGACCGGCCACCCCCAGGCCGGGCCCCGTCTCCGCGCCTGCCTGGAGGGGCTCGACTTAGACCTGGAGCCCCACCGCCGGGTCGCGGACGTGCTGACGGACCCCGAAGGCCAGGTGCTGGTGAGCGGCCGCGTGGGGAGCCACGTAGGCCGGCCGCCGCGACCGCTTCCTCTCGGACCTCGGCTGCTACGAGCAGATCGAGGAGCCGTTCCTGCGCGACTTCACCCGGGCCGCCCGCGCCGCCGCCGTTCCCGTCCTGCTCGGAGGCCACTCCCTCGTCTCGGGCGGGCTCATGGCCCTCACCGAGTTCGCCTGGCAGGAGCACGACCGCAAGCAGTCGGCGGAATCCTAACGGCCGAGAACGTGTAAAAGCAGTGGAGAGAACCTCCAGGAGGTGTGCGATGCGTTTCCGCGAACAGTTCCGCGCTCTCGTGACTTCATCCGACTACGACCGGTCGGTGGCGTTCTACCGCGACACCCTGGGCCTGGACACCTTGACCAGTTGGGACGACCCTCACGGCAGGGGGACGGTATTCCGGGCAGCTAACGGGCTAATCGAGGTCCTGACCGGTCAGGGATCCCTGGAAACCCCCGGCCTGGGCGCCCTCGTCATCCAGGTTGAGGACGCCGACGAAGCTTACCGCGAGCTCGTCGCTCGCGGCGCCTCCGCCAGCGAGACGGCTTCCGCCCCCTGGGGCCACCGGCTCTTCTACGTTAACGCGCCGGACGGCGTTAGACTGGTCTTCTTCCAGGAGCTCGCGGCCGGCTAGCCGTTGACGCCTTACGTCGGCAGTCGTAAACTGGGGCTGACCAACAGAGGGAGCGAACTTACTTCAACCAGACCAGGATACCGCCAGAGCTGAGGCAGAGCGAAGACCCACGTTATGGGGCGCTCTGCCTTACTTGTATGGGGAGGTGAGGCCGATGTCCGCCCTGGAAAGGACCGACCCCGAAATAGCGGAGCTCATCCGCCGGGAGGAGCAGTACCAGTTCGACACCGTGCGCCTTATCCCCTCCGAGAACTACGCCTCGGCCGCGGTGATTGAGGCGCTGGGGTCCGTCCTCACCAACAAGTACTCGGAGGGCTACCCCGGCCGGCGCTACTACGAGGGCCAGCGCTTCATCGACCGCCTGGAGACCATCGTCCAGGAGCGGGCGAAGGCGCTCTTCCGCATGGACCACGCCAACGTCCAGCCCTACTCCGGCTCCCCCGCGAACATGGCCGTCTACTACGCCCTCCTGGAGCCCGGCGACGCCATCATGGGCCTCGCCCTTCCCCACGGCGGCCACCTCACCCACGGCTGGAACGTCAGCTTCTCCGCCCGCTTCTACCGCCCCGTGCAGTACACCGTCGACCCGAAGACCCACGTTATCGACTACGACGAGCTGCGGGAGACGGCGCGGCGCGAGAAGCCGAAGATCATCGTGGCGGGCGCGACCGCCTACCCCCGCCCCTTCGACTTCAAGGCCTTCGGCGAGATCGCCCGCGAGGTCGGCGCCTACTTCCTGGCAGACGTCTCGCACATCGCCGGCCTTATCGTCGCCGGCGCCCACCCCGACCCGGCGCCGCACGCCGACGCGATTATGACCACAACGCACAAGACCCTGCGCGGGCCGCGCGGCGCCATGATCCTCTGCCGCAAGGAGCACGCCGAGGCCATCGACCGGGCGGTCTTCCCCGCGCTCCAGGGCGGGCCGCACAACCACACCACGGCCGGCATCGGCGTCGCCCTGCGCGAGGCGTCAACGGAGGAGTTCCGCGAGTACGCCCGCCAGGTGGCGCGCAACGCGAAGGCGCTCGCCTCCGAGCTGCTGGAGCGCGGCTTCAGCCTGGTCTCCGGCGGCACCGACAACCACCT
>JACOUE010000057.1 GCA_016178045.1 Chloroflexota bacterium | reverse complement strand
CGGCACCGGGGGAGGGCAGCGGGAGGAGCTCAACATGTGGGAGCGGTTTTGGGACCGCAATAGCCGCTTGCGTCGGCGCCGGGAGTACCGGCTTCGTCGATCGGCCGGATCCAACGTTCGTCGCTGGCTTTTCACCGGGGCCGCGTTGGCAGCCTTTGTTGCCATCGCTTCCCTTATCTGGCTGACCAGCGGCCTGACGAGCGAGGCAGTCCATGACGACGGCCTGCTCGAACTCGAGGGCAACATCGTCGACGATGCCGGTGACGGGCCCGACTGGGGCGCCATCTTCGACTCGAACGGCAACACGTCGAATCTCTTCGGCGGCGTCGCCGCCACGTTCTTGGCTGACGATCTGTCGCGAGGCGGTACCAGCGATAGTACGGTCTTCGCGGAAGAGGACAAGAACAACGACCAGATCAATGAGTGGAACTGGAAGACCGGCAACAACCCGCCCAAGGACGACATCTCTAACGTTTACGCCTATGCCAAGAACGATACCGCTGGCGATCTGATCATCTACGGCGGGCTCGAGCGCGTGGCGCGCGAAGGGGCGAGCCACGTCGACTTCCAGTTCTACCAGGACGCCATCGGCCTCGACGAGGAGCCGCCGTGCTCGACCAGTCCCTCACCGCCGTGCGAGTTTACCGGGCAGAAGACCCCAGGAGACCTGCTGGTGGCGATGGACTTCGATATCGGCGGCGTGTTCGACACGCTGCGCATCTATGTGTGGAACGGGACGAATTACTGCACCCCGGCGACTGAGGAAGCTGCCTGCCCGCCGGTCGTTACGCTTGATCACGGGGGCTGCAACCCAGCTGACACGATCTGCGCCTTCAGCAACAGCGGCAATATCGACGGCGGTCCCTGGGACAACTTTGACCGCCACGGTGACGTCATCACAGAACTCGAACAGAACGACTTCACAGAGTTCGGCGTCAACATAAGCGAACTCGGAGCGGGGGTCTGCTTCGCTTCGTTTATGTCGAAGACCCGCAGTTCCGACGAGATAAATTCCCAGCTGAAGGACTTTGCCCCGCCTGAAGCGTTCGAGCAGTGCCCCACGCCGACGCCCACGGTCACGCCGACCGTGACGCCGACTGCGACACCTACCGCAACACCTACGCCAACACCGACGGCTACGCCTACCGCCACTGCTACTGCCACGGCGACGGCCACACCTACCGCCACAGCGACGGCCACACCTACCGCCACACCCACCGCTACGCCGACTGCCACGGCCACTGCCACGGCGACACCAACGGTTACCCCTACCGTGACGCCCACGGCGACGCCAACGGTTACTCCTACCGTGACTCCTACGGTGACACCAACGCTCTTGGCGGCCACCCAGACACCTGTGGCGACGCCGACGGTGACGCCCACGGTCGCTGGCGTGGTGGAAGCTGGCGGTGAGCCGCCGTCCGGGGGCTCTGGAGCCAAGTGGCCTCTGCCGGCGGCCGGCGCGGCGCTCATATTCGGCGTGCTGCTGACGGCAGCTGCGGCGGCGCAGCGGCGGCGGGTGTCCTAACCCTTCGCCACCGAGTTCACGGAGCCGCCAAATTTGTCGGTGGCTCCGTGAACTTTTGTGAGGCTTTGGTAAGCAATAATTTCAGAGGAAGAACATACCAAAGCTTATCTGAGTCACCCTTGACAGCCGGGAGCGGATTCCGGCATAATTACATTGCCTCGACAGCACCGCAACTGTTGGGGTTGGACGCTCCCCGGGTCTTATCGCCGCACCCCCGCGAGCACACCACCGCAGACTCGGGAGCGTCGCTTTTTTAGGCGTTAGCACTTTCCCCTCTTTCATTCCCCCTTCTGTAACACGTCTACCGCTCGGGCCATCTGTTATATCAGAGGCCTCTTGTGCTAGACCCTCACGCCGACCCCATACAGGAGGTGCGGGCCTTCAAGGGCCGCGTCTCTCTCCTGCTCCTCATCGCCCTGCTGGCGATGATGCCCATCTACGCACTGCTCCTGGACCTGGCCGTCGCCGGGGCCTACATGATCTTCGCCATGACGCTGATGGTGGCCACTGTAACGGCGGAGACCGTCTTCCGTTACAGCTACCGGATGCGGAAGCGCATCGCCTATCCCAACCTGCTGGGCTTCGTCCTCGCCTCGACGCACGACTTTGAGGAGGCGTGCCAGCGCTCGGCGGACCTGGCCGGCGGCTGGCTCAGGGCGCGGGCGGCGGTGTTGGGCTGGCTGGGCGACGATGGCCAGGAGGTACTGCCGGTAGCTACCTACAACATGCCTCCGACATGGCTGGTGCACGCCCCCCGCATGTCCATCGGCTTCCGGTCTCTGCGGGACGCCGTCCACCGGGGCGAGGTGATCACGAAGTCGTCGACGACCGCCGACCCATGGTTCGGCGGCTTCGGCAAGTCCGACCACGTGGTATACGTGCCCCTGGTGAACCGCGAGCGGGCCATCGGCGTGCTGGCCCTGGTGGGCAGCCCCCGCCACTGGGAGATGCGCGACCGCCGTCTCCTGTCCGGCCTGGGCATGGTCATGGCCATCTCGCTCGACAACTGCCGCCTGTACGAGGCGGAGCGGGAGCGGGCGGAGCACATGCAGCAGCTGGCCCGCATGAAGAGCCACTTCCTCATGACCGTCTCCCACGAGCTGCGCACCCCTCTCACCTCCATCAAGACCGCGGCGGAGATGCTGCTGGAGGAAGAGGAGGAGGGCGAGAAAGCCGACAGCGTCAAGGTCCAGCTCATCAGGAACATCGTGAAGGGCGCCGGGCGGCTGGCCAACCTGGTGGCCGACCTGATGGACGCTTCCAAGAAGGACGAGCTCGCGCCCCGCCTTGAGATGGAGCCCATGGGCGCCGGCGAGGTAGTCGCCAACGCAATGGCGGTGGTCTACCCCCTGATGGTCAGCAAGCAGCAGAAGCTGGAGGCGCACGTCACGTCCCCCGGCCCCACCATCCTCGTCGACCGCGACCGCTTCGAGCAGGTGCTGGTCAACCTCCTCTCCAACGCCAACCGCTTCACCCCCGTGGGCGGCAGCATCGCCATCGAAGTGCGCGACGACGACGGCGAGGTCGTCATCAGCGTGACCGACTCCGGCCCGGGTGTCTCCGCGGACGAGCAGGCCCACATCTTCGAGCCGTTCTACCGGGGAGACCGGTCGGGCATGGGCCTGGGGCTCGCCATCGCCAAGTCTCTCGCCGAGCTTCACGGCGGCCGCATCTGGGTGGAGCGCGCCCCCGAGCAGGGGAGCGTGTTCTGCGTGGCCGTGCCCGCCCACCGGGACCCGGTGTTGGTATCGTCTCGCGAGGCCGTAGAGGCCTGAGCCTTCGCCTTACCCGTAAGCTATAATCGGCTTGTGCGGCTCCTTCGTCTCCACCTGACCGACTACCGCAACTTCCACAACCTCGACCTCCGCCTGCCGGCCGGCGCCGGCGTATTCGTCGGCGATAACGCCCAGGGGAAGACGAACCTCCTGGAGGCCGTCTACCTCCTGGCGACGATGCGCAACGTCCACGCCGAGACGGAGTCGCAGCTTATCCGGCGCGACGCCTGGGCCGAGGTAACCCCCACCGCCCGCATCGCCGGCGAGGCGGAGACCCAGTCCGGCCCGCTCAAGGTCGAGGTGCTCGTCGTCGGGCGGCAGGGGCTGGACGGCCTGCTGGCGGCGAAGGCGGCGCGGGTCAACGGCCTGACGAAACGGCTTTCGGAGGCGGTGGGGCTCGTCACCGCCGTGCTGTTCACCGCCCACGACCTGGAGCTGATCGGGGGGCCGCCGTCGGCGCGGCGACGCTATCTGGACATAACGATATCAGGAGCTCCCGTTCTGGGACGAGCAGCTGGCCCGCGACGGCGGCTACCTCATCCGGGCGCGGGCGCAGGCGGTCGAGGGCGTGGCACGCCTCGCCGCCGACGCCCACGCCGACCTCGCCGGCGGCGGCGAGGCGCTGTCGCTGACGTACCTGCCCCGTCTCGATGTCGGCGCGGAAGCCGTCGCCGGGGCCGACCGCGAAGCGGTGGTGGAGACGTACGCCGCCTCACTGCGGGCCCACCTCGACCGCGACGTCGCCGCCGGAATGACGCTCCAGGGGCCGCACCGGGACGACCTGGCCTTCGCCCTCAACGGCGAGCCGGCGGCCGGGTTCGCCTCGCGCGCCCAGCAGCGGACGATCGCCCTCGCCCTCCGCCTGGCCGAGGCCCGCTACCTGCTCTCGATGCGCAACGGCGAGTCGCCCATCCTCCTCCTGGACGACGTCCTCTCCGAGATGGACTCCCACCGCCGCCGCTCCGTCGTCGAGGCGCTGGCGGGGTACGAGCAGGTACTGGTCACCACCACCGACCTCGACCGTTTCCCCGATGGCTTCCTTTCGGGCGCGGCGCTGTTCTCGGTGGCGGCGGGCACGGTGGAGCCGGTGGGGGCCGGCGTCACTCCGAGAACAGGGGAAGGCTAGCCCCTTTCGGTACGGTCACCCAGAGGGCGCGAGGCGCGACCTCGATCACCGGCGGCGACTCGGGAAAGGCGTCGCCGTCGGGCTGGATGGGTAGCGGCTCCTCCCAGCCCAGCTCGATGCGCTTCGCCTTTCGGTACAGCACCTTCTTCGAGCCGGTATGCCGCCTCAACGCCACGCCGATGACGTGGAGCATGATGTCCAGCAGCCCCTTGCCCTGGAACAGGCACACGTCCAGCAGGCCGTCGTCCAGCCTGGCCTGGGGGGTGATCTCCACGAGCCCGGCGTAGTTGCGGGTGTTGCCCGCCACCAGCATGAGCGCCTGGGCGTCGACCGTGTCGCCGTCCAGGGTGAGCGATAGCGGCTTACTCCTGTAGGTGATGGACTCACGGACCGCCGCCAGGGCGTAGGCGGTGGCGCCCACGTGCCGCTTGGCGCCCAGTGAGACCTTCCTCGCCAGGTGGCCGTCGAGGCCGTAGCCCGCCATCAGGAGGAAGTAGCGGTCGCCAGCCTTTCCCAAGTCGACGCGCCGCCGCTCTCCGGAGACGGCCGCCCGCACGGCGTCGAGCGGCTTCTTGGGGGTCTGGGTCTCCCTGGCCCAGATGTTCACTGTGCCAGCGGCGATCATCGCCAGGGCGGTGTCGCTGCCGGCCAGGCCGTTGGCCGCCTCGCCCATGGAGCCGTCGCCGCCGCAGACGAAGAGCAGGGGCAGCCGCTCCTCCGCCGCCTTCAGGGCCAGGGCCCGGGCCGAGCCGGGGGAGTCGGTCTCCTCCCAGCGGACGTGCCAGCCCTGCGACCGCAGCCACTCGTCGGCGGCCGCGAGGGCCTTCTTCGAGGGCAGGTTGTGGGCGGCCGGGTTGACGATGACCAGCGCTTCCTTGCGGTCGGCGTCCACGTCACCGCCATGCTAGCGGTCGGCGTGAGCTACTACAACTGGCGGGGGGCGAGGTAGGGCGGCTTCCGGCGCGGCGAAAGGTCCGCTGGGCTCGCCTTGGTTGAATATCGACGTTGAACGGCGGATAATCGGGTCTGTTCACGGCCTAGGGCGGTCTACTATGGCTCAGGAAATCCCTCAAGGCACCGTCACCATCCTCTTCTCCGACGTCGTCGGCTCCACCGACCTGACCACACGTCGGGGCGATGAAGCCGCGCGTGAGATTTTTCGGGCCCACTTCGAGCTGGTGCGGCAGCAGGTCGAGCAGCACAGCGGCCAGGAAGTAAAGACGATCGGCGACGGGT
>JACOUE010000045.1 GCA_016178045.1 Chloroflexota bacterium | reverse complement strand
TTGCCGGCCACGTCCCGCGCGTCAACTGTGAAGGACTTACTACCGGCGGTGGAGGTGTCGATGTTGCTGCCGCTGGCGACGGGCCCGTCGCAGGAGAGCCCGCCGGAGCCGGCGTCCTGGCAGAAGTAGTCGGCGGCCACGGCCTGGCCGAGGTCGAAGGTCGCCCCGTCCTCCGGCGAGACGATGGTGATGGCCGGGTCCGTCGCGTCGATGAGCACCGTAACGCTCCCGCTCGAGCGGTCGGAGCCGCGGAAGTCGACGGTATGCATGCCGTCGCCGCTGATGGGCAGCGGGCCGCTGAGCGGCTGGAACGGCGCTCCGTCGACGCTCACCTCGAATATGACGCCGGGATCGCCGGTGATCTCCAGAGTGGCGTCACCCAGGAACCAGCCGTTGTCGCCCACGGGACCCGTGACGTTGGTCGTCACCGCGCCCGGGGCGGGCGGCCGGGCCAGGAAGAACGTGCCCTTGTTGGTGCTGACGCCCACGTTGCCATCCCCATCCACGGCCTGGGCGAACAGCTCCACCAGTTCGCCGGTGATGGCCGCGCCGCCCGTCCAGCGGTTGCTGCCCGGGGTCTGCTCAAGGTCGACGCTCTGCCAGGCGCCCGTGACGTCACGGAAGAGGACGAGCACCCGCCTTACGTTGTCCGGCTGGTCGTCGTCCACCTCGACGGCGAAGCTGACCGAGGACTCGCCGAGGGCGGCGTCGACCCGTGTGAACGTGGGCGCGACCTGGTTGTCAGCGTTCGAGTAGTAGATGAGGCTCTCCAGGGACGTGAGCAGGCGCTCCACGCCGATCCCCGGCGGCGTTTCCGGATCGTCGTCCGGGAAGAACTGGGCGGGGATCAGGATCAGGCGCTGCTCCTGGCCTCCGGGCGAGTTGAAGGTGTTTATGTTCTGGAACACGCTGGGGAAGACGGTGTCCGTGAACAGGGGCTCGGGCTCGTTGGCCGAGGAGTCGATGACCGGGCGCGAGATGGCCGGGTCGAATCCGGTGAGGTCAGTGGAGGAGAGCTGGGTGATGAGGGCGCCGTGCGCCAGCAGGCCGCCCTGGGTCACGTCGAACTCCATCCGCGGCTGGACGGGCCGGTAGAAGATGGCCTCGGTCTGGCCGTCTATCTGGAAGAAGGAGCCGTCGTCGGTGGTCACCTGCTCGAAGAAGGGCGAGACGGCGACCGAGGAGGCCGGGAGGCCGGTGATCGGCTCGTCCACCGGCGGATCGACGGAGGGGATCGAGGCCGCGCTTAACGCGAGCGGCGACGGTGCCAACGGCAGTTGGTACATCGGCAGACCGTAGAAAGTGGACTCGTGGAGCACCTTCTCGTCGTAGACGCCGTAGAGGCCCATGTCGGCGAAGTACTCCTGCTTGGCGAACGTCAGGGCCTCCCCCAGGTTGACGCTCCCGTCGAGCCGCTCGGCGAAGAGGGTCATGAGTCGCTCCGACAAGGCGACGGTGGCCGTATCACCGTACCCGTATCCCGTGTTACAGACGTACGCCGCCGCCCCCTGGTCGGCGTAGGCCTGAGGCCAGTCGAGCAGGCGCGGAGCGTCGCTTTCGCTGGGCGCTGGGAGCAGCACGTCCGGCACGTTCACGCCGCCGTGGCAACCCATGGTGAAGATGATGCGGCCGGGCAGAAGTGGAGGATCGGCGGGGGCCCTGGCGATGTCGGCAGTGGTGAAGAGGTCGCTCTCGTCCCCGGTGACGTTGCCGATGGCGGGGAGCAGGCGGAAGTGGTCGTAGTGGGCGTTGATGGCGGCGATGTCCGGAATGGGGCTGGCCCCCGTGAAGGCGCCCGCGAGGTCCGCCCGCGTCCAGGTCTCGCTGATGAGCTCGGTGGTGTTGGCGGCGCCAAGCTGGCCCTCCAGCGCGGTGTTGACGGCGGCGGCGCCGTCGCTCAGGAAGTCATAGCCCGTCACTAGGGCGGTCTGGGGGCTCAGCTGTCCTGAGAGGTCCTGGAACCGCTGGGCCGCGTCAACGATCTGGGCAGGCGTCTCCACCAGGCGGCCCACGGCGATATCGGGCACGAAGAGCGCGCGGTCGAACCAGGGGATGGGGTCAAAGTCCCCGTAGGGGGTATCACTCAGGATGTTGGACGTAAGAAAGGCGCTCACCAGGGCGTTGTTCCCGGTGAACAGCACGTCGGGGGCGTAGTTCTCCTCGTTTGACAGAGCCGTGGGGTCGGGGACCCGGGCCATCGGCACCACCTCGTCCGAGCCGATCAGGACGATATTCTCGAGGGTGGGGCGAACGGCGCGGACGGCATCGACGACGGAGGCGATAGCGGTGACGACGGCGTTGGCTAGGGCGGGCGAGCAGGGGTCGGCGTTCCAGGCGTCGTAGGCGGCCGCCACGGCCGGGTCGCCCTCGACCGGGAGGACCGCGCCCATGACGCCGAGGTCGCTGCGGCCCGCCAGCGTGTTCAGGCCGGCCATCACGGAGTCCGCCTCGGTAGTGTCGTAGAGGGCGCCCAGCTGCTCCTGGTTGACGATGAAGACGGTGTTCAGGTCGAGCGGCAGGCTGGCCAGGTCCGGCAGCGAGCCCGCGGTGCCGGTGAAGGGCAAAGGCCGCGGCGAGCAGGGCGGCGGCGCCACCGGTGGCTGAACCTTGAGCCGCAGCACGTAAGGCTGGCTGCTAAAGGAGCCGTTGTAGCCGGACACCTGGATGGTGAAAAAGTCGCCGGGGCCCTCCGTCGCCGAGGTGGTGCTCACCGTCTCGTCTGCCGTCGAACGCTGGGCGGAGATGCTCCTCAGCGGGATGCTGCGCAGCGGTATGTCCTGGAGGGTCTCCGGCGGAAGCGTGTCTCCGCTGTTCTCGATGCTCAGGCCCTGGTCTTCCAGGGGAACGCTGCGCAGGGGGACGCTGCGCAGGGGAACGGAGCGCAGAGGCGCTGCCACCGGGCTGTACATGACGAGGTCGTTGTCGTTGCCGTTGTGGCTCAGGAACACGGAGACGCGGGAGCCCGGGGTAGCCGGCACAGGTATCTTGTAGTAGTCGATGTCCGTGGAGTGGCTGATGTGGGACATGACCAACACGTCCTCGTTCATCACGCCCGCCGTCTCGGGGTCATTGTTCACGTCCTCGAAACGCTCAAGGATACTGACCGGCGCCTGGTTCGCCGCAGCGGCGGACTCAATTCCGTCGGTCACGGCGGCGGAGCTGGTAAAGGTGCCGAGGTTCAGCCCCGCCAGCATCTCGAAGTCCAGTTTGAAGAAGAAGTCGTCTTCTGAGGCACCGGACGGCACGCTCCACGTCAGCGTCGACCCGGCGATCTGCGGATCATCGAACATCACGATGAACGATATGGGCGAGGGGCCCAGCTTGGTGCTGGTCAGGAAGGTGGTGCCCGGCACGTAGAGGAATCCGGGCGGCATCACCGCCGAGACCTCCAGCGCCGCGCCGGACGGGCCCGCTTTCTTAATGAAGGAAAGGTGGTAGTGGAGGGTCTCCCCCGTGCCGGCGAACCGCTGCACTTCCATCTGCTCCAGCGGCAGCTCCTCCCACGGGTAGTCCGCCGCCAGGAGCATGCCCCACAGGATGTCCGACAACGATATGTCGTCCAGCAGGGCGATGCAGGCGGCGGTGCAGGTGCCCGTCCACAGGTCGCCGATGGTCATGTCGCCGTATTCGTTCAGGTCGCCCAGTACGAAGCCGAAGAGGGCGTCGATGATCGTCTCCAGGGTGGCGGCCACCCTGATGGCGTCGAAGTTGGCGTCGGCTACGTCGCCCAGGGTCTGGGTCTCCGAAGCGCAGTCAACACCGGCCGCCGAGCAGTCGACGACGAGGTCGAGCACGCCCAGCGCGGCCAGGTCGGCCAGCAGTATCGAGCGCAGGGGCGAGGGCTCCGGGTCGACGCTGCGCAGGGGGATGGAGCGCAGGGGCACGGAGCGCAGGGGAGCGCTGTTGATGTCGGGGTCGGCCAGGAGGACGCTCCGCAGCGGCACCGAGCGCAGCGGCGTGGCGTCGATGTCGACGCTGCGCAGCGGTACCGAGCGCAGCGGCGACGCGCTCAGGTCGACGCTGCGTAGCGGGACCGAGCGCAGGGGGACGGAGCGCAGGGGCACGCCGGCGATGTCCAGGGCCAGCAGGGGCGTCGAGTTGACGTCCACCCCCAGGGCGACGCAGTCGAAGCCCAGGGTGGCCAGGAGGTCGCACCAGCCGGTGTCGGGGTCATCGTAGGGCGGCGGGAGCGGCACGGAGCGCAGCGGCGTCGCCCCCAGGGCAAGGGAGGCAAGGCTGACGCTGCGCAGCGGCGTGGAGGCCAGGTCGACGTCGCCCAGGGCGAGCGCCTCGAACCTGTCGCCGGCGACGGGGTCAGCCAGCACGTCGTCGAGGGTAAGGTTTTGGAGCGGCACGCCCGCGAGCGGCGTACCGGCCAGGATCGCCTCCCAGCCGCCCTCGGCCAGGATGGGGACGGTGGAGAGGAGGACGCTGCGCAGGGGGACGCTGCGCAGGGGGACGGAGCGCAGGGGCACGCTGCGCAGCGGCGAGCCCGCGATATCGACGCTGCGCAGGGGCGCCGCCTCCAGGGCGACGGAGCGCAGGGGGATGGACTCGAACGGGATGTCGGCTATAGGGACCTCGCCGGCGCCCGCGCCGATCTGGCTCTCGTCCGCGGTCAGGGCGAGATCGGTGAACGCGGGCGGCGTAGGCGTGGGGGTGGCCGTGGGTGTGGGAGTCGGGGTCACCGCCACGGTCGGCGTAGGCGTCACGGTAGTAGTCGGCGTAGGCGTGGGCGTGACCGAGGGCGTCGCCGTTGCCGTCGCTGTCGGCGTCGGGGTCAGGGTTGGTGTCGGGGTCGGCGTAGCGGTCGTGGTAGCCGTGGGCGTGGGCGTAGCGGTAGCAGTGGCTGTGGCCGTAGGCGTCGCCGTTGCGGTAGCGGTGGGAGTGGGGGTTGGCGTCGCCGTCGGAGTCGCCGTCGCAGTGGGCGTAGCCGTTGCGGTAGCTGTTGGTGTCGGCGTGGGCGTGGGGCACCCGGCAGAGGGGCAGGGCGTGACCGTTGGCGTCGGTGTGGCCGTGGCCGTAGCTGTAGCTGTGGGCCCCGGTGTAGCAGTCGCCGTAGGGCAGGGTGTAGCCGTCGGCCCCGGCACCGTCGCCGTGGGCGTGGGCGTGGGCGTGGGGCTGGGCGTGGGCGTGGGGGTGGGCGTGGGGGCGGGCCCTACGTCCCGCACGAAGACGTCGCCGGCCCCGTTTGTGTCCCCAGCGACCAGGTTGCAGGCGTCGGACCAGAAGGTCACAAAGCGCCCGTCGTCGCTGATGCTGGGAACGTCGCTGCCGCCGTTCCCCTGGGAGCCGTCGGAGGCGACGGAGACACGGCTGGTCCGGCCCGTCTGGCGGTCTTTGACGAAGTCGTCGGGAGCGCTGTTAGTGTCGCCGGCAACCAGGTTGGTGGCCGAGGAGGCGAATGCGACGTAGCGGCCGTCGGCACTGACGCTGTGGGCGCCGCTCGCGCCGTTAGCCTGGGAGCCGTCGGACGCGACGGAGACGCGGCTGGTCTGGCCCGTCTGGCGCTCGTTGACGAAGACGTCCCAGGTCCCGTTGGTGTCGCCGGGAACCAGGTTGTTGGCCAGCGAGAGGAAGGCGACGTAGCCGCCGTCGGCGCTGATGCTGGAGACGAAGCCCCTGCCGTTGGCCTGGGAACCGTCGGAAGCGACGGAGACGCGGCTGGTCTGGCCCGTTTGGCGGTCGTTGACGAACACGTCCGGCAGCTCGTTAGTGTCGTTGGCCACCAGGTTGCTGGCGTCGGAGAAGAAGGTCACAAGGCCGCCGTCGTCGCTGATGCTGGGACCGTCGCTGCTCCCGTTGGCCTCGGAGCCGTCCGACGCCACGCTCACGCGGGTCGTCTGCCCCGTCAGCCCGTCGTGGACGAAGATGTCCCGGGCACCGTTCGTATCGCCAGCTACCACGTTGCTGGCCAAGGACATGAAGGCCACGTGCCGGCCATCAGCGCTGAGGCTGGGGTCGAAGCTGCTCCCGTTGGCCTCGGAGCCGTCCGACGCGACGCTGACACGGGTCGTCTGCCCCGTCAGCCGGTCGTGGACGAAGATGTCCCGGGCACCGTTCGTATCGCCAGCTACCACGTTGGTGGCCAAGGAGGCGAAGGCCACGTGCCGCCCATCGGCGCTGATGGCGGGGTAGGAGCTGCTCCCGTTGGCCTCGGAGCCGTCCGACGCGACGCTGACACGGGTCGTCTGCCCCGTCAGCCGGTCGTGGACGAATATATCCTCGAACCCGTTGGTGTCGTCGGGCACCAGGTTGCTGGCGTGGGACCGGAAGGCCACAACCGCACCGTCGGCGCTGATGTGGGGGCTGAAGCTGTCGGCGTTCCCCTCGTTGCCAGCGCTGTCGACGCTCACGCGCTCGGTGATCCCCGTCGCCGTGGGCGTGCCGCTCGGCGTGGGGGTGGGCGTGGGCGTCGCCGTGGCCGTGGGCGTGGCCGTGTCGGTCGGCGTGGCGGTGGGCGTCGCTGTGGCCGTGGGCGTGGCGGTGGGCGTGGGGGTAACGGTGGCGGTGGCCGTGGGCGTGGCGGTGGGCGTCGGCGTGACCGTTGCCGTGGCCGTGGGCGTGGGTGTGGGCGTAGCGGTGGGGGTGGCAGTAGGCGTGGGCGTAGCCGTTGGTGTGGGGGTAGGCGTCGCCGTTGGCGTAGGCGTGGGGGTGGTGACGGGCGAGGCGGCGATGATGTAGGGAAGGCCGCTCGGCTTATCTGCCGCCAGGACGGTGAAGGAAACCGGGAAGCTGTTGAACGCCTCGTGGATGGAGCAACCCCAGTTGGAGAGGCCGGCCTCCGTTATGCCAGCCATCACGGGGTGGGTCGGGCTGGTGATGGCCACGTCGGCGGGGCAGCCGGTAAAGGGAGCGGTGGACTGCCCCTGGACGGTGAAGGTGCCGAATTCGCTCAGGAGGCTGACGGGGGTGTTGGCGCTGGCCGCGAAGTAGTAGCAGCTCAGGCTGACATAGAGGCCCGTGCCCGGGCCGCTGGCGGCGAAGTTGATTGAGTTGGTGGTGAGCTTCTTGGCGTCCCCCTGGGACTGGTGCAAGATGGGATCGGTGCCATTGATGACTATCGGCCCGTCGACGGCCGCCGACCATACCGCCTTGTTGGCCTCGGCCGTCGCCAGGGGCGAAGTGTTGGTCCCGCAGTTGGGGTCGCCGAAGACGATGGCGTCGAAGGCGGCGAAGTCGCCGGTGGTCATCGAGGACCAAGCCGATGCGTCGGCGACGGTCACAGTATGACCGGCCGCCGTAGCCAGCGTCTGCTCGTTGTCGGGAGAACCCTGGAGGGAGGGGCCGTATATGAGGATGCTGCCCGGGGAGGCGGAGATTATCTGCCGGGAAAGGAAAACTGCGCCCGCTGCGAGGATGGCAAGGGTTAACAGACCAAGGGAAAGGTAACCAAGGCGGCGAGCCCTCATAGACCTCCCTTAGGGGCTGTTTGCCATAAGTAAGGTAGCTGAAATTTACTTTGCGCTACGCATTCTGTCAAGCTTTTCAGCGATAATCGGCGTGATCTCGGCGCTGGTACAATATTCGCCCGTTGCGAAGTCGATGGCATCGCCGTCGACGCGCCGGGATCGGCGCGGACAACCCAGAACATCCCTAGGCCCGACGGGGCCAGAAGCGAAAGGAGAAGCCAGAACCACCGCGCATTCGCCAGCCGCATCGCTCCCCCCGGGAATGGCCAGCCTAATAAGACGGTACCGGACACATTATCGCCGTCTATCTCAGGATGTCAAGTTTTTTCTAGAAGCGCCGGTACATCTTGAGGCTATTTACTGCTGGAATTTCCCGTAAAATACCGGTAGCATCGGCGCCGTCGCTAACGGCCGGCTCGAGATGAATAGCATGGCCCGTCCAGATACGCCCTTCGACCCCTATCTCCCGCGGCTGCTGTCTTGCTGGCTGGCCGAAACGCCGCACGCCTCCCACCGTGAAATCGACGGCACCCTGGTCTTCGTCGACATCGCCGGCTTCACCGCCCTCTCTGAGCGCCTGGCCCGGCGGGGAAAGGTGGGGGCGGAGGAGGTAACGCACGTCCTCAACGCCTGCTTCTCCCGACTCCTGGACGTGGCCCGCGCCGACGGCGGCGACCTGATCAAGTTCGGCGGCGACGCTCTCCTCCTCTTCTTCTGGGGAGAGAGGCACTGCGCCCGGGCCTGTCACGCCGCCGGGGGGATGCGACGCCTCCTCCGGCAGACGGGGACCCTGGGCACGTCCGCCGGCCGCGTCTCCCTGCGGATGTCGGTAGGCGTGCACAGCGGCCCCGTCCACTTCTTCCTGGCCGGGGACTCCCACCGCGAGTTGGTGGTGACGGGGCCGGCGGCAAGCCAGACGGTGGCGATGGAGTCGGCGGCGGGCGCCGGCGACATCCTCCTCAGCCCCGAGGCGGCACGGCGCCTCGGCAGGGAGGCGGTCGGGGCGAGCCAGGGCGGCGGCTTCCTGCTCAGGAAACCCCCATCCGTCCCGCCGGGCTGGGACGCGGACGGGCAAGAGCCTGCCGCCGGCAGCGACCTCACGCCTTTCGTGCCGGAGGCCCTGCGCGGCTACCTCGGCGCCGGCGAGGGCGAGCACCGGCAGGTGGTCGTCGGCTTCGTGCGGTTTACGGGCACGGACGCCCTCCTGGCAACGGGCGAAGCCGGGGAGACGCTGGCGCTCCTCGACGAGGTCATCGGGTCCGTGCAGACGGCGGCGTCCGCGCACGGCGTCTGCTTCCTGGCCACCGATATCGACCGCGACGGCGGCAAGGTGATCCTCAGCGCCGGCGCCCCCGGTAGCCTCGGCAGCGACGAGGAGCGGATGCTGCGCACCCTCCGCGCCATCGCCGACGGTCGGCACGGGCTGGAGCTCCGCATCGGGGTTAACCGCGGCCACGTGTTCGCCGGCGAGGTCGGCCCGGCCTACCGCCGCACGTACACGGTCATGGGGGACGCCGTCAACCTGGCGGCCCGCCTGATGCAGCGGGCGGCGCCCGGCCAGGTCCTGGCAACAGCACACGTGCTCGATAGGTCGCAGACGGTATTCCAGGCCGCCGCCCTCGAGCCTTTCGCGGTCAAAGGGAAGCGAAAGCCAGTGACGGCGTTCAGCGTCGGGGCGATAGCGGGCGCCCAGGCCCGGCCGGCGGGCCGGGGACTGCCGCTAATCGGCCGCGAGGAGGAGACGGGACAGCTGCTCGCGGCCCTGGCGTCCGCCCGCGCCGGCAGAGGCAACCTGGTGGAACTGGTGGGCGAACCGGGAATGGGCAAGTCCCGCCTCATCGAGGAGCTGAAGGCCCGCTGCGCCGCCGACGAAGTGCTGACGGCGGTCTGCCAGCAGTACGAGTCGTCCACCCCCTACTTCCCCTTCCGCCAGCTGCTCCGCACCGCCATCGGCCTGGACGACATGGCCGGCGAGGCCCGCGCCCGCGACCGGCTCGCCAAGCGGGTGCGGGCCTCGTCGGAGCTCACCCCCTGGCTCCCCCTGCTGGGAGTGCCGCTGGACCTCTCCTTTCCGGAGACGCCCGAGACCTCGCGCCTGGAGCCGGCGTTCCGCAGGGCCCGGCTCCATCAGATCGTGTCGGAGTTCCTGGCGAAGGCGCGGTCCGGCCCCACCGTCATGGTCTTCGAAGACGCCCACTGGATGGACGAAGCGTCCGCCGAGTTTCTGCGCCACCTCCTTTCCACCACCGCCTCGCGTCCCTGGCTTGTCTGCGTCACCCGCCGTCCCCAGACGGCCAGCTTCGCCGCCGAATTCGAAATCCCCAGCACTACCATCACCCTGGGCGCCCTGCCGCCGGCGGCCTCCGCAGAGCTGGCGCGGGCCGCCGCCGGCGAGCTCGCCCTGCCCGAGCACCGGGTCGCCGCCCTGAGCCGGCGGTCCGGCGGCAACCCCCTTTTCCTCCAGGAGCTGGTGGCAAGCTCGCAGGCGCCCGGAGGCATGGAAACGCTCCCCGAGAACGTCGAGGCGGCCATCACTGCCCGCCTTGACACCCTCCCCCCCCGCGACCGAAACCTCCTGCGCTACGCCTCCGTCCTCGGCCCCAGCTTCGAGCTGGACCTGCTTACCGCCGTCCTGCCGGAAGACGTCCCCAACGCCCGTGACCCCGGCACCTGGTCCCGCCTCGACGAGTTCGTCGAGGCCGAGGCGCCGGGGAGCCTGCGCTTCCGCCACGCCCTGTTCCGGGATGTGGCCTACGAGGCGCTCCCCTACCGGCGGCGCTGGGACCTCCACGGGCGCATCGGCGAGGTGCTGGAGCGCCAGGCGGCCGCCCACCCAGAAGAGATCGCCGAGCTCCTGTCCCTGCACTTCTACAGCGCGGAGCGCCATGACAGAGCCTGGCGCTACTCTCTGGTCGCCGGCGACCGGGCCCGCTCGAAGTTCGCCAACGTGGAAGCGGCCGACTTCTACCGGCGGGCCCTGGACGTCGCCCGCCGCCTCCCGTCCGTGGACGCGGCCGAGGTCGCGGCAGCGTCCGAGGCGCTCGGCGACGTGTGCGAGCTGGCGGGCCTCTACACCGAAGCCTCCACGGCTTACCACAAAGCGCGCCGCCTGCTTCAGGACGACCGCAATGTCAATGCCCGCCTTCTCCTCAAGACCGGGGTCCTGCGGGAGCGCTCCGGCCACTACAGCCAGGCCCTTCGCTGGTACGGGAGGGGCCTCCGCCTGATCGGTCGCTCCCGCCCTCCGCGGCAAGACCGGAGCAACCTTGTCCAGTTAAGTGTCGCCTATGCCGGCACCCGCTACCGCCAGGGCCGCTACCGCGAGTGCATCCGCTGGTGCCGGCGGGCCGTAGATCAGGCCAAGGCCATCGGCGAAAAGGCAGGACTCGCCCACGCCTACTTCCTCCTCGACGCCGCCTACACGGACCTGGGCAGGCCGGAGGAAGGGTTGCGCTACCGCAACCTGGCGCTTCCCATCTACGAGGAGCTGGGCGACCTCGTGGGACAGGCCAACGTCCTCAACAACCTCGGCATCGACGCTTACTACGAGGGGAGTTGGGACCACGCCCTGGCCCTCTATCAGCGCAGCCGGGAGGCGCGAGAGAAGGCGGGCGACGTAGTAGGGGCAGCGACGGCCGCCAACAACATCGGCGAGATCCTGTCCGACCAGGGCCGCCTGAGCGAGGCCGAGGACCTCTTTCGGGAGGCCCTCCGGGTCTGGCGGGGCGCGCGGTACCTGGTCGGCATAGCGCTGGCGACCAGCAACCTGGGCCGCGCCGCCGCCAGGGCCGGCCGCTTCGACGAAGCCGGTCCCCTCCTGCATGAAGCGCTCGCCCGCTTCCGCGAGATCAACGCCGCCAGCTTCGTGCTGGAGACCGAAGCCCGCATCGCCGAGCAGCTGCTCTTTCAGGGCCAGCACCGGGCCGCGCGCACGAAGGCGATGGACCTCCTGGAGCGGGCGAAGAGGTCGGGAGGCACGAGCGTATTGCAGGCGATGCTGCTGCGCCTGCACGGTTGTACTCTGCCCCACACGGGAGACACCGACGCCGCCCAGCAGGCCCTGACCGAGAGCCTCCGCCAGGCCCGCTCCGTCGGCGCCGAGTTCGAGGCGGCGCTTACGCTCGACGCGCTCGCCCGCCTGGCCGGCGATAAGGAAGGCAACCGCTATGCATCGGAGAGCCGGGCCATCCTCCGGCGGCTCGGCGTCACCGCGCTACCCGCGATCCCGCCACCTGTCGCTTGAAAGACCGCCCGGCAACAAATTGCTGCGCGGCAGCTGACAACTTGTGTAGTGCTTCAAGACATGTGAGACAGTTGGGCCCGCTGGGGCAGGCGCTGGAGAGCGTACTCGATGGGGGTTGTGTAGTCCAGGGCGCTGTGCAGGCGGGTGCGGTTGTAGAAGCGGACGTAGTCCTGGAGGAAGCGCTCCCACCCCTCCACCGGCCCTGGGCCAATCCCGTCCCAGAACTCCTCCTGGACGGTGCGCTGAACCCGCTCCACCTTACCGTTGAGGTGGGGGCTCCTGGGCCGGATGCGGGTATGGCGGATACCGGAGCGGCGGAGCAGAGCGGTGAGCTCGTGCCCGAACTCGGAGCCGTTGTCCGTCTGGATGCAGCGCAGGGAGAAGGGGGAAGCTCTGGAGGAGCCGTGGAAGGACCCGGCAGACGGCGGCGGTGGTGCGCTTCTCCAGAACAGTGGCCGCCAGGTAGCGGCTGCAGTCGTCCACCAGGGTGAGCTGGTAGCGTTCCTGGGGGAGGTACTTGAGGTCCATCTGAGCCCGCTCTCCTGGGATGGCTTTGGCGTAACGCATCCAGATGGGCTTAGGCTTGCGCGGCCTGCGCACCAGGGCGCCCGCCCGGCGCAGCACCCTGTACACGCTGCTCAGACTGCAGGAGATAAGACCGGCCAGCCGCAACTGGGCATAGAGGCGGCGGACGCCCACGTTCAACTCACGATGAGCATGGCGGATGATGTCCAGGACACGCCGCTGGAGGGCGCTAGGACAGTGTCGAGGCCGTCTGGGACGATCGCCCAGGGCGCGGTTCCCCTGCCGCTGCCATCTGGCCCACCAGCGGGCGAAGGTGGGATAGGGCACCTCCGTGGCTGCGCAGAAGCGACGGGCGCTCAAGCGGGGATGCCTGCGGCGCAGCTCCTCGAAGGAGACGATGAAGCTGACCCTTATGGACCCGGCCACGCTGTGCGAACCTTGTGCATGTCGGGCCTCCTTGTAGGCTGTAAGCTTCGTTCTTTCGCCTACCCTACAGCGAGGCCCGACTCCTTCTCACCCCCTCTCTTGTCTCACATATCCTGGAACATCACACCGATTGACCGCCCCGCGCCAGGACGCTATCCTTTCGTCTGGTCGCGGAGCCTTCCGCTCCCCGGCTCGGCGAAAATCCGGTAAAATACAACCGGACCCCGAACGCAAACGCCGAAGTGGCGGAATGGCAGACGCGCTGCGTTCAGGGCGCAGTGCCCGTAAGGGCGTGTGGGTTCAAATCCCACCTTCGGCACCAAACTGAATACACCAGGGGCCACTGGTGGTGGCCCTCGATTGATGCGCGCTCGTAGCTCAGTCCGGATAGAGCGCAGCCCTGCGGAGGCTGAGGTCGTGGGTTCGAGTCCCACCGAGCGCGCCACTTGTTTTCCCACCGCCGCCTGAGCAAGGCGGCGCGATAGGCACTAAACCCTAGTTTATGCCCGATAAACAAACGAGCTATCGCAAAATCATCCAGGGTTGATGGTAGGGCCGGGCAACTGCTGGTAACCTTACGTAACGCAAACAAGGCCATCTGCACCCCCAAAGGCTGGCTCGTGTTCGGTGGACCACCCCCGGTCCGCCGAACGCGCTTTTATAGGGCCAGAACGTGGAAACGATTGGTGGCAGGGGTGGGATTCGAACCCACGACACATGGCTTATGAAGCCACTGCTCTACCGCTGAGCTACCCTGCCTACCGGCAGGCTATGCCTGCCCAGTCCGCAGTGTAGCAAGCGGCCTTCTAGCCGGTCAACGCCCGCACTCTGCCTTCCTTGAGCTGTCTTCTCATACGGCGCTAGAATGACATTGCCATGACCGTCGCCAGCCCCGACAAGTTCCGCGAGCAGCTCAAGGCCCTCCCCCGCCGGCCCGGCGTTTACATCTTCCGCGACGCCAAGGGGGACGTCGTCTACGTGGGTAAGGCGGCCCGCCTTAAGGACCGCGTCCGCTCCTACTTCGGCTCCCCCCACAGCTTCGAGCCCAAGACGCGAAACCTCGTCCAGCAGATCGCCGACCTCGAGTGGATCGTTACCGGCACCGCCCAGGAGGCCCTCATCCTGGAGGCGACGCTGGTGAAGCGCCACCAGCCCTTCTTCAACGTCCGCCTCAAGGACGACAAGCACTATCCTTACCTCAAGATCGACCTCAACGAGCCGTGGCCGAGGGTGGAGATCACCCGCCGCGTCCTGAAGGACGGCGCCCGCTACTTCGGCCCTTACGCAAGCGCCGGCTCCGTGCGGAAGACGCTGGACCTGGTGAAGAAGCTCTTCCCCTGGCGCTCCTGCGAAAAGGAGATCACCGGCAACGACCCCCGGCCCTGCCTGGAGTACTACATCCACCGCTGCATCGGCCCCTGCGCCGGCCTCTGCTCCAGGGAGGAGTACGACCACGTCATCCGCCAGACCATCATGTTCCTCGAGGGCCGCACCGACGAAATCGTCCGCGACCTCAGACGCCAGATGGACGAAGCCGCCGACAACCTCGAGTTCGAGCGGGCCGCGCGCCTCCGCGACCAGGTGCGCGCCATCGAGCGCACCACTGAGCGCCAGGTCAGGGAGGTGCGCGAGCGCATCGACATGGACGTGTTCGGCCTGGCCCGCGAAGGCCCGGACGCCTGCGTCCAGGTCTTCTTCGTCCGCACCGGCAACGTCATCGGCCGCGACCACTTCGCCCTCGACGGCGCCAAGGACGAGCCGGACGAGCAGGTGATGACCAGCTTCCTGGAGCAGTTCTACCAGTCGGCCGCGTACGTCCCCCGGCGCATCCTCCTCCCCCTGGCGGTGACCGACGCTCCCCTCATTGAGCAGTGGCTCTCGGAGCGAAAGGGCGGCCGGGTCCACGTCGTGGCGCCGCAGCGGGGCGACAAGGCCGCCCTGGTCCGCACCGCCAGCGACAACGCCCGCGAGGCGCTGGAGGTCATGCGCGCCCGCTGGCTCGCCGACACGGGCAAGACGCGCCAGGCCCTCACCGAGCTCCAGGAGGAGCTGAACCTGCCCTCGCTGCCCCAGCGGGTCGAGTGCTACGACATCTCGAACATTCAGGGCACCTCCGCCGTCGGCTCCATGGTCGTCTTCGCCGACGGCCACCCGCGGCGGGCGGAGTACCGGCGGTTTCGCATCAAGGGCGTGCAGGGGTCGAACGATTTCGCCATGCTCCAGGAGGTGCTGAAGCGCCGCTTCCGCCGGGCCAGGGAGCGCGTAACCGCTCGTGGTTCGACAGGCTCACCACGAGCGGATTCCCTTCCCGCTCGTCCTGAGCCTGTCGAAGGGCGAGCACAGAACGGGGACCAGGACGACTCGTTCGGGGTCCTGCCGGACCTCGTCATCGTGGACGGGGGCAAGGGCCAGCTGTCCGCCGCCCACGACGTCATGCGCGACATGGGCGTGGGCAACATCCCCCTGGCCGGGCTGGCCAAGCGCTTCGAGGAGCTGTTCGTCGTCGACATGTCGGAGCCGATAGTGCTGCCACGGACCTCGCAGGCGCTGTACCTGGTGCAGCGCATCCGCGACGAGGCCCACCGCTTCGCCATCACCTACCACCGGGGCCTGCGCCAGAAGACAGGGATGCGCTCCGCCCTGGACGACGTGCCGGGCGTGGGCCCGAAGCGGAAGAAGGCGCTGCTGCGGAAGTTCGGCTCCCTGAAGGCGGTCCGCGAGGCGACGCTGGAGGAGATCGCCGCCACCCCCGGCTTCACCAAGGCCCTGGCGGAGAAAGTGCTGGAGGGGCTGTAGGGCTGGTCCTACGGCGCCGCCGTGACCGTCCCCACCATCTGCGTGGGGTGAACGTCGCAGCGGAAGAAGCGACTTGACAGGGGCAGACGTCTGATGTATGATGTCCGACGTCAGATGAATGATCAAGCCGTGCTAAGAGAGCGCCGCCAGCTCGCCCTACCGCGCGAGATCTGCGAGCGGCTCGGCATCGACATCGGCGACCGGGTTGAGCTCTCGGTGGAGGGCGATGCCCTCATCGCCCGGCCGACCAAGCGCCGCGCCCTGGATGCCCTGAGGGAGATCCAGGCCGCCTTCGCCGGGGCCGCCGTCAGCGAAGGCGAACTCCTGCGAGCAAGCCGCCAGGTGCGCCGGCAGGTGACGGCCGAGCGCTATGGCAAGAAGCCCTAGGCCCCGCGTCTTCCTGGATACCAACGTCATCTTTTCCGGCTTCCATTCCCCCAGCGGCCCTCCCGCGCAGATCCTCCGCCTCCACATCGAGGGAGCGATTCAGGCCATAGTGTCGCAGCAGGTCCTGGAAGAGCTGGCCCGCACCATCGCCGCCAAACTACCCTCGGCGGCCGCGCCCGTCCGAGCGCTCCTTGTCAGCGCCCCGCCAGAAGTCGTTCCGGATCCGCCGCTGGAGATGGCGAAGCATTGGGCTAAGCTAGTCGATCCGGTCGATGCCCCGGTCATCGCGGCAGCGGTGCAGGCCGGAGCCGACTACTTCGTCACCGGTGACAAAGTCTTCCTTGGGAAGGCCAGGGAAATTGCGAAGAGCGGTATCGCTGTCCTCTCGCCCCGGCAATTGGTCGAAAAGCTCGAGTAGAGCCGAAGCACCGCTTCACGGCGCCGCCGTGACCGTCCCCAGCATTACCGTGGGGTGGACGTCGCAGCGGAAGAAGTAGTCGCCCGGCGCCAGGTTCAGAGTCACGGTATCCGTGCAGGGGGCGCTGCAGATCTCGGTAGCGCCCAGCTGCTCTGCCGCCGATTCGTCCGTGTACACAGCGAAGTTGTGGGGCGTGCCCGTGTCCTGGTTGTCGGCCTCCACGGTAACGTCCTTGTCGGCGGCGATGGTCAGCTCGTTCGTGTCGAACTTGAGGGTCGGCACCATCTTTATCGTCGCCTGCACGCCGCCGGTTGGGGGTCCGGGCGTGGGGCTGGCGACTGCCCCCTCACCCCCGCCGTCCACCGTCATGTTGAACGCGGTGATGAAAGTGACCGCGACGGCAGCGGCCAGGATGGCGAGCATCAGCTCCCCGAACGGCAGCTTCGTCAGGTCGATTCGCATCGACAGGCCTCCGCCCCTATACTAGCGGCTCGGCGCTTACGCGCTAGTGCTTTTCCGCACAAGTCCGGTGCGGAGAACCCAGAACCAAACGCCGGATCCAGCCCCGCCCCCGTATTCGATCGGTGCTATACTGAGGACGGGATGGCAGGTATGGCAAGAATCGCCTCTCACCGGTTAGAGCAGGCGAAGGCGGCCCTCCTGGCTGAGCTCCGCCTCGAGGTTCGCGACCGGCGGCTGCTGGAGGCGATGAGCCGCGTCCCCCGCGAGCGGTTCGTCCCCCCGGAGGTGCAGCCGTACGCCTACGACAACCGGCCCCTGCCCATCGGCTACGGCCAGACCATCTCCCAGCCGCTGATCGTCGCCGTCATGACCGAAGCCCTCGGCTTGAGGGGCAGCGAGAAGGTGCTGGAGATCGGCACGGGCTCCGGCTACCAGGCCGCCATCGTCGCCGAGCTGGCCGCCGAGGTCGTCACCGTGGAGCGCGTCGCCCCCCTGGCCGAGCGCGCCTCGCTGGTCCTGGCCGACCTTGGCTATCGCAACGTCCACGTGCACGCCGTCGGCGACGAGCTAGGCTGGCCGGAGGAGGCCCCCTACGACGCCATCCTCGTGACCGCCGGCGCCCCCGGCGTCCCCCGGGAGCTGGTGGACCAGCTCGCCGGGGGAGGGCGCATGGTCGTCCCGGTCGGCGGCCGCGACCTCCAGGACCTGCTGCGGGTGACCAGGAGGGCGACCGGGATCAGTGTCGAGCGGCTGGGGCCGTGCCGCTTTGTGCCGCTGGTCGGCCGCGGCGCCTGGCCGGACGGCGCCGAGCCCTCGTCCTGAGCGCTTCTATCCTCCGCCCCTTCCGACATAAGGACTGGCGACGGCCTTATACGCTGGGCAATCAGTCGCAAACCTTTTCTAGAAAGTGTTAACCCCTTAGGTTATAAGGCGTTTCATTAACAAAGGCATTGTGAAAGATTGTTGAAAAAATACTTCGGGCCCGCTTGCAGGACTATGGACAAGGGAGGGAGGTGACAATAGAATATGGCAGTTAGTTCCCCCGGCAGGCTACGACGAACGGAGGCCTCTCCTTTGGCGAAGGTCATCGCCCAGTTCTTGGAGTTTCTTTCCGTAGAAAAAGGGGCTTCCGGTAATACCGTCGCTGCCTACCGAAACGACCTCCGGCAGCTCGCCGACTACATTAGCGGGATAGGAGGGGGAGCCAGTTGGGATGTGGTGAACCGCTCTTCGGTGCAGGACTTCATCCTGGACCTGAAGCAGCGGGGTTACACGGAGACGTCAGTGGCCCGCAAGGTGGCCGCTGTCCGCTCCTTCTTCGCCTTCCTGGCGGCCGAGGGCATGACCCCCGCCAACCCCACCGACGGCCTCTCCTCGCCGAGGGTGGGCAAGACCCTGCCCAAGGCCATCTCACCTAATGAGGTCGACGAGCTCCTGGAGCAACCAGCCCGCAGGGGCACACCCGAGGCGAAGCGCGACCGGGCGATGCTGGAGCTCCTCTACGGCACCGGCATGCGCGTGACCGAGCTGGTGTCCCTTGACCTCACCCACATCCACCTGGGGCCTCAGCCCTTCGTGCGGTGCATGGGCAAGGGGGCCAAGGACCGGAGCATCCCCTTCCACGAGCAGGCGGTCGAGGCGGTGCGGATGTACCTGGAGGAAGCGAGACCGCTGCTGGTGCGCGCCAAGAACGAGCAGGCGCTGTTCGTGAACCGCAGGGGTGAGCGCCTCACCAGGCAGGGCTTCTGGCTGATCCTCAAGGGTTACGCCAAATCCGCCGGCCTGGGCGACGACATCACCCCCCACACCCTACGCCACAGCTTCGCCACCCACATGCTGAGGGGAGGCATGCCCCTCCGCAACGTCCAGGAGATGCTGGGTCACGCCAACATCTCCACCACCCAGGTCTACACCCACCTGACCAGCGACCATATGCGGGAGGTCTACGAGCGGGCCCACCCTCGCGCCTGATTGCCGTCAGGCCGGCCTTAACCGCATAATGGAAGAGAAATGGGGAGGAGGGCGACGGCTAAGGTTGTCGCCCTCCTCCTTTTGCTGGCGGCACTCCTAGCCGCCTGCGGCGGAACCGGCCCCAGCACGCCCTCCCCTACAGCCGAGCCCTCGCCCCGGCCGACCGCGACGCCCACGCCCTCGCCGTCGCCTCCCCCTCAGCTACCCTTCATACCAGTGCCCCCCGACCGCGACCCGTTCGAGCTGGCGGCCCGCTTCCGCGGCCTCGACCCCGACACGCCGCGCGTCGCCCGCAGGGCGGCACCCTCGTACAGGGTGGGCCGGTCGCACACCTTCACCGTCATCGACCTGACGGGCCCCACCGTGACCCGGGTGCGCGCCGTCCTCCGCGTCGTCAGCGACCACGCCTACTTCTATGTGGCGGACGGCGTCTTCATCAGTGACTCTTCCCTCCGGCAGGCGGCCGACGCCTTCGAGACCGAGATCTACCCGGCGGTGACGTCTTCATTTGGCAGTGAGTGGTCGCCCGGAGTGGACCGCGACCGCCGCATCACCATTCTGCACACGGACCTCAACGGCGCCGCCGGCTACTTCAGCTCCCGCGACGAGTACCCGCGCACGGTCAGCCCTGGCGGCAACCAGCGGGAGATGCTCTACATGGACACGCAGTCCGTCCCGCCCGGCAGCGCGGCCTATACCGCCGTCCTCGCCCACGAGCTCCAGCACCTGGTGCACTGGAACGGAGACCCGGGGGAGGAGTCGTGGGTAAACGAGGGGCTGTCGCAGGTGGCGGCCGGGCTGGTAGGGCCGCAGGCGAGCGCCGTCTCCGATTTCCTCGGCCGGCCCGACACGCAGTTGAACAGCTGGGTCCCGGTCGACGAGGAGCCAACTCCCCATTACGGCGCCTCGGAGCTGTTCTTCGGATACCTGCTGGACCGCTTCGGCGGCCGCCAACGGGCGCGAGAGCTGGTCGAGGTCCCGGCGGACGGGATCGACGGCGTCAACGAGTACCTGTCGCAGTTCGGTACCGACTTCAAGAACGTCTTCGCGGAATGGACCGTCGCCAACTACCTGGACCGTGAGAACGGGCGCTTCAGCCAACAAGGCGGCGATTTCCGAGTGGGCGACGCGACCGTCATCGACGAGCTCGGCAGCGGCGAGGGGAGCCTGCACCAGTTTGCCGCCGACTACCTGGAGGTCGAGCCGCCGCCCGGCGCCACCGTCTTCACCTTCGACGGCGCCGGCCGCGTCCCCCTGGTCGGCGCGCCGTCCCCCCGGGGGGCCTTCTGGTGGTCGAACCGCGGCGACGGCATCGACTCCCGCCTGACCCGCGAGTTCGACCTGCGGGACGTGACGTCCGCTGCCCTCCGCTTCCGGACGTGGTACGACATCGAAAAGGGATGGGACTACGCCTACGTCGCCGCCTCCACTGACGGCGGTAAGACGTGGCGCGCCCTGCCCGGCAGGCACACCACCACCTACGACCCTATCGAGCAGGCCTACGGGCCGGGCTACACCGGCAGCAGCGGCCGCTGGGTGCAGGAGCGCGTGGACCTGACCCCCTACGCGGGCCGCAAGCTGCTCCTGCGTTTCGAGTACGTGACCGACGAGGGCGTAAACCTCCCCGGCCTCGCCGTGGACGACATCTCGATCCCCGAGATCGGCTTCCGCGACCGCGCAGGGGGCGACGCGGGCTGGGAGGCGGAGGGGTTCGTGCGGGTGGACCGGCCGCTGAAGCAGGGGTTCGTCGTCTGGCTCATCGACCGGGGCGGCTCAGGACGCGTTAAGCGGGTGCCGCTGAACAAGGAAAACGTGGGCCGGGTGCTGGTGGGGGAAACGCCGGTGACCATCGTAATCGCCCCGGTCACGCCGGTGACCACGGAGACCGCCTTCTACCGCTGGTCGCTCAGCGCCGATTAGTTGCCGCAGTCCTCTCGCCAAAAGTATGATAGGTTTGCCATGATTATTTCCGTTATCGGCGGCGAGGCCTGCTCCCCGGAGGCGGCAAAGCTGGCCGAGGAGGTCGGCCGAGAGCTGGGACGCCGCGGCATCACCGTCGTCTGCGGGGGAGGGCTCGGCACCATGGAGGCCGTCTGCCGGGGCGCCCGCTCCGAAGGCGGCCACACCATCGGCATCCTCCCCGGCCACAACGCCGGCGAGACCCCGCCCAACCCCTGGGTAGAGTTCCCCGTCTTCTCCGGCGTCGGCTACGCCCGTAACTCGATGGTCGTGCTCAGCGGCGACGCCGTCATCGCCATCGACGGCGCCTACGGCACGCTGAGCGAGATAGCCTACGCCCTCATACATAACATCCCCCTGGTGGGGCTCGACACCTGGGACTTCGCCTACCACGGCCACGACGCCGACCGCCTGGTCCGCGCCGACACCCCTCTCGAGGCCGTCGAGACGGCGATCGCCCTCGCGCAGAAGCGAAGGCAGACATCGGCCAAGTAGCCGTGGAGATCGCCTCCGTCCGCGCCCGCGAGATCCTGGATTCCCGCGGCAATCCTACCCTTGAGGTCGAAGTCGCCCTCCGCGACGGCGCGGCCGGCCGGGCCGCAGTCCCCTCCGGCGCCTCCACCGGCGTCCACGAGGCGCTCGAGCTCAGGGACGGCGACCCGAAGCGCTACGGCGGCAAGGGCGTGCTTAAGGCCGTCGCCAACGTCAACGACGTCATCGCACCCAAGGTGCGAGATATGTCCTGCCTCGACCAGCGGGCCCTCGACGAAGCCCTCATCGCCCTGGACGGCACGCCCAATAAGTCGCGGCTGGGGGCCAACGCTCTGCTGGGGGCGTCGCTGGCCGTTGCCCACGCCGCCGCCGCCTCGCAGCGCCTTCCTCTATACCGGTACCTCGGCGGCGCCGAGGCGGCGCTCCTCCCGGTGCCGCTCTTCAACGTGCTCAACGGCGGGCGGCACGCCTGCGGCGGCGTCGACTTCCAGGAGTTCATGGTCATGCCCGCCGGCGCCGCGAGCTTCGCCGAGGCCCTGCGCTGGGGCAGCGAGGTCTATCACGCCCTGGGCCGGCTGCTGGAGGACCGCGGCCTGCCCACCAACGTGGGTGACGAGGGCGGCTTCGCCCCGGCCCTGGCCCGCAACGAAGAGGCGCTGGAGCTAGTAGCGCGGGCGGTGGAGGCGGCCGGCCTCCGGCCCGGCGAGGACGTGGCCCTGGCCCTGGACCCCGCCGCCAGCGAGCTGCTCTCGGATAACCGCTACGCCCTGGCCCGCGAGGGCCGCACGCTCGACTCGGGCGGACTCGTCGAGCTCTGGAACGACTGGTGCGGGCGCTACCCCATCGTCAGCATCGAGGACGGCATGGCCCAGGACGACTGGGAGGGCTGGAAGCGGCTGACCCAGCGCCTGGGGGCGAAGGTGCAGCTCGTGGGCGACGACCTCTTCGTCACGAACGTCGAGCGCATCCGCCGCGGCATCGCCGAAGGCGCCGCCAACGCCGTGCTCATCAAGCCCAACCAGATCGGCACCCTGACCGAGACGCTGGCCGCCATCGAGGCGGCGCGGGAGGGCGGCTTCGCCTGCGTCATCTCCAATCGCTCGGGGGAGACGGAAGACACGACCATCGCCGACCTGGCGCTGGCGACGGGCGCGGGCCAGATCAAGGCCGGCGCCCCCGCCCGCGGCGAGCGCACGGCCAAGTACAACCGCCTCCTCCGCATCGAGGAGGAGCTGGGGGACGCGGGGCGGTACCAGGGGCAGAAGGCATTCCGGCGCAGCCAAGGGTAGAGTGATCGACGCCTGCCTGTTATCATCTGGGGCGGAATAGTCTCAGAAGGAGGTAGCATGCCCACCGACATCAGCACGATTGGCGTCCTGGGCGGCGGCGTCATGGGCTCCGGCATCGCCCAGGCCCTCGCCGTCGCCGGCCTCAAGGTCACCCTCCGCGACCTTAACGACGAGCTGGTGGAGAAGGCCCGCTCCACCGTCGTCGACGGCCGCTACGGCCTCAAGCGCGGCGTCGAACGGGGGAAGACGACGCAGGAGCAGGCCGACCAGGCGCTCGCCAACCTCTCGTTCACCACGAAGCTGGAGGACCTGGCGAGCGTCGACCTGATCATCGAGGCGGTGCCCGAGGACCTGGAGCTGAAGAAGAAGGTCTTCGCCGAGGTCGACCGGATCGTGAACCCCGAGGCGGTCTTCGCCTCCAACACCTCCGGGCTCGCCATATCGGACCTGAACAAAGCCGTGTCGGACGCGCGCCGGCCGCAGCTCATCGGCATGCACTGGTTCAGCCCCGCCCCCGTCATGAAGCTGGTGGAGCTTGTCCACGCCCCGGAGACGGCCGAGGAGACCATCCAGAGCCTGGAGGCGCTGTGCCAGAACGCGGACAAGGTCAGCATCCGGGTGAAGGACGCGCCGGGGGCGTACGGCTTCGTCGCCAACCGCATCTACTTTGCCGCCGTGCGCGAGGCCCAGAAGGTGCTCCAGGAGGGGATCGCCAGCCCGGAGGACATCAACAAAGCGATGGTCTACGGCTTCAACTGGCCCGTAGGCCCGCTGGCGATGGTCGCCGGGGCGACCAAGGGCTGGCAGTAGCGGGCTCCATCTCCCACCAGAACCCAGAACCTAGAACCAAGAACCCAGCGCACCGCAGGTTCTAGGTTCCAGGGGGCGGTATCCTAGGGGCAGGGTCATGCGCATCTGGTCGCTGTTGCCCAGCGCCACCGAGATCCTGTTCGCCCTCGGCCTGGACGAGCAGGTGACCGGCGTCACCCACGAGTGCGACTACCCGCCGCAGGCCGCGGGCAAGCCCCGCGTCACCGTTAGCTTCGTCGACTCCAGCCGGAAGAGCCGCGACGTCGACGAGCAGGTCGTCCGCCGCCTTACGGCTGGCGAGCCGCTCTACGCCATCGACGAGGAGCGCCTCCGCGCCGACCCGCCGGACCTGATCGTCACCCAGGACCTCTGCCCCGTCTGCGCCGTCTCGCCCTCTGACTTCGCCGGCCACCTCGAGTCGACCGGCTGCCGGGCGGAGGTGGTGTGCCTCAACCCCCACCGGCTGGAGGACGTCCTGGACGACGTCCGGAGTGTGGGCGCGGCGGCGGACCGGGCGGAGGAGGCAGAGCGCGTCGTCGCCGGGCTGAGAGAGCGGATCGAAGCGGTGAAGACAGCGCTCGAAGGCGCACGGCGGCCGCGGGTGCTCTGCCTGGAGTGGCTCGACCCGCCCATCCCGGCGGGGCACTGGGTGCCGGAGATGGCACGGCTCGCCGGCGGCGAGACGGCCTTCGTCGAGCCGGGGGAGCCGGCGCGCAAGGTGCCGTGGGAGGAGCTCCGCGCCTACCAGCCCGAGGTCGTCGTCCTGATGCCCTGCGGCTTCGGCCCAACGAGGGCGATCGAGGAGTCGGCGGCCCTGACGGCCTACGACGGCTGGTTCGACCTGCCGGCCGTGCAGAAGGGGCGCGTCTACGCCGTCGACGGCAACGCTCACTTCAGCCGGCCCGGCCCCCGGCTGGTGGAGGGCCTCGAGATCCTGGCCCGTATCCTGCACTCAGACCGCTGGCGTAAGGCGGCGCCCCCGGGGAGCGTGCTGAAGCTGGTCTCGCCGCCGGCCGGCTCCTCCAGCGTGGAGAATTGGCCGGCCCGCTTTCGAGCCGTACTGGTGATGATGGAGCAGCCCGCGCGGCCCAAGCTTCGGCTGGGCCCTGTCCACTTCCCCGAGCAGTACGACCTCCCGCCGCGCCCGAGCGGGGCCCCGGTGGCCGCCCTGGACGCCCACCGCCAGACGGAGTTCCTCCTGGCCAACGACCTCGATCTGTTCCAGCGGGTGATGAACCTGCAGCTGGCCATCGCGCGGGGCTCGGCGAAGCCGAAAGGGCCGGAGGCCGCGGCCGTGCTCGGCCTCTGGTCCCGCGCCTTCGCCTACCTGGCCGACGCCTGCACCCTCATGGCCCGTGGCTCGTACGTCTCCTGCTTCCCCATCATCCGCGCCGCCTGCGACGCCGTCGCCGTCCAGAAATCGCTCATCGCCAAAGGATTCGCCGAGTACCGGGAGTGGCTGGAGCGGGCCGTCGCCCAGGACCGCGACCACGCCGCCCTCGCCGTCGACCTGGGGCGGTACCGGGCCGGCTCCGCCCTCGCCCAGGAGCCACGGCTGGCCGCCGTCTACCGCCCGGTCAGCGACCTGGCCATGCCCCACTTCGGCTCGACGGCGCTGCAGGTGGGGCCGGAGACGAGCCTCCAGCGCCTCTCCCTGGCCTTCGCCGACACCTCGTTCCACCTAGGCTTCGCGGAGCTGATCACGGGTTGGCTCCTCGCCCTGGCCGACATCCAGCTCGAGACGGCGGTGGCAAGCGGCGTCCTCCCCCTGTCCCAGGAGGCGCGGCGGGAACACGAGGTGCTCCGGGTGCAGATCGAGTCTGCCCTGGCCAGCCCACGGCGCTGCCACGTAGAGGAGGTGGGAGGGCGCTTCCTCTTCTACAACTTCCGGCGGGCCTCCGGCAGCGCCCCCAAGCGCGTCCTCCTGTAGCGCGTGTCGCGTCGCAGCTAGAATGACCGCCTTTACGTCGCAGGTAGAATGTCCTCTATCACTTGTTGCACGGTCAATGGTGCATCGCGGAGTCTGGCCTTGTCGACGTGGGGGAGTTGCGCGACGAGATGACCGCGGTGCCA
>JACOUE010000044.1 GCA_016178045.1 Chloroflexota bacterium | reverse complement strand
GCCAGCGTTGCCCTTCAAGGAAGGCGCGGCATTCCTCATCCGTCCACCGCATTACGTCGTGAAAGCTAACTTGTTCGCTCATGTCCAACCTCCATGAGCATCGTATCAGCTTTCGTTGGGTGTGTCAAGTGCTTAATCCCCGCAGGGCTTGACGGTAGGAGGGGGGTCGGATACTCTTAAGCATTGACCGCCAAAGACAGCGGGTGTCGCCGGAAGGCGACTTAAGTCCGCCAGGGGCGGAGCCCGCCGAGGCAGCCGGACGAACCGAAGACGAAGCCCGGGCCCTCAGGCCCAGGGCCTCCGCTGTGAACAATCGTCCCTTGCCTCGCGGCAAGGGACTTTCGCTTTTCGGGCCTGCCTACCGGTAGGCAGGTAGGCGGTCCGAGGGAGGGACGATGGCGAAGCCGGAGAAGGTGCAGGCAGTCCAGGACCTGCGCGACCGCATCGCGCGGGCCACCATCGCCGTCAGCACGGACTACCGCGGCCTGCGGGTGCAGGAGATGACCCGGCTCCGCCGGCGCCTGCGCGCGGCCGGGCTGGAGGTGAAGGTGGTCAAGAATACCCTCGTCCGCCTGGCGGCGGCGGCGGCCGGGCAGCCCGCTCTGATGGAGGTCGTCGAAGGGCCTACCGCCCTCGCCTTCGGCTACGGCGACGTGATAGAGGCGGCCAGGGCGGTCATCGAGTACGCCCAGTCGGCCCCGCCCACCTTCGCCGTCCGCGGCGCCTACCTGGACGGCGCGGCGGTGTCGGCCCAGGACCTGCGGGACCTGGTGCAGCTGCCGCCCAGGCCGGTGCTGGTGGCCCAACTGATGGGCCAGCTGGAGGCCCCGCTGGCCCATCTGGCGGCGCTGCTGGAGGGGCCGCTGCACGAGTTGTCGACCCTCCTCCAGTCGGCCGTGGGCGAGCTGCCCGCCCTGCTGGAAGCGCGGGCTCGGCAGATGGAGACGATGTAGGGGCGCCCCGACGCGTCGGGGCGCCCTCGGGCCGACCTAAAAGGGCGGCCCCTACAGCGGTTGTGATCCAAAAGCGAGGACGCAAGGAGGTTATCATGGCCAAGGCCGCAACAAAAGACGGGGGCCGCGTGGACCAGGTGCTGGACTTGATCAAGGAGATGAGCATCCTGGAGGTGCGCGACCTGAACAAGCGGCTCCAGGAGGAGCTGGGCATCACCGCCGCCGCTCCCGCCGCCGCTGTGGCGGCGCCGGTAGCCGCCGCTGCCGGAGGTGGCGGCGCCCCCGCCGAGGCCCCCGCCGCCGAGGAGGAGCAGACGGAGTTTACGGTCCTGCTCAAGGACATCGGCGCCAACAAGATCAACGTGATCAAGGCCGTCCGCGAGGTCACCACCCTGGGCCTCAAAGAGGCCAAGGACCTGGTGGAGAGCGCCCCCGCCAACGTCAAGGAGGGGGTCGCCAAGGCCGAGGCGGAGGCCATCGTCAAGAAACTGCAGGAAGCCGGCGCCACCGTCGAACTGCAGTAGCCCGGAAATTTTCAGTTTTCCCCCACTCTCGTGGCCAGCGGGGAACCGCTCGGCGTAGGAGTCGTTATACTATTCAGCGATGGAATGCTACGCCTGCGGTGAGGAAGCCAACCAGCGCTGCCTTCGCTGCGGCAACGCCTACTGTCCCGATCATGGGCGCGTACCCTCCGCCGGAGGGCAGGCCTTCTGCGCCGACTGCCTGAGCCCGGCCGGCGCTGCCCCTTCCGGCGCCGTCTTCCGCGGCTCCCTGCTCGCCCTGCTGGTAGGCGCCGTCCTCGCCCTCTGGCTGCTCATCCGGCCGCCGGAGCTCCCCGGCGAGTCGAGCAACGCCCTCCAGCCGCTGCCGGACCAGCCCATCGACATCACCCCCACGCCCAGCCCCTTGTCGCCGGCCACTCCCACGCCCAGGCCTGAGGCCTCGGCGACGCCCAAGCCGAAGCGCACGGCCACGCCCAAGCCGAAAGCTACGAAGACGCCTTCCTTCTTCGAGTACACCGTCCAGGAAGGGGATACCCTGTACGACATCGCTACCGCTTACGGCATGGACCCCGAAGACCTCGCTGCTATCAACGGCATTGACGACCCGAGCCTCATCCAGCCGGGCGATGTGATCCGCATCCCCGACTAGGGTCGCGCGCCCAGCCCGCCCGGCCCGCTCCAGCCAAGGAGGCGCACCATGGCCGACTCCAGCGTCGAGTACCGTCCCCTCATCCGCGACCTACCGTTGGGCGACCGCCCTCGCGAGCGCCTCCACCACCACGGCGCCTCCGCCCTCTCCAACCCCGAGCTGCTGGCCATCCTCCTCCGCGTTGGCTCCTCCCGCGAGAGCGCCATCGCCCAGGCGACCCGCCTCCTCGCCCGCTTCGACGGCCTCCCCGGGCTGGCCCGCGCCAGCTTCAACGAGCTGTGCACCCAGCACGGGGTAGGGGACGCCAAGGCGGCGCAGATCAAGGCCGCCCTGGAGCTCGGCAAGCGCTTCCTCGCGTCGGAGCCCCAGGAGCGGGCGCTCGTACAGTCCCCGCGGGACGTCGCCAACCTCCTCCAGGCTGAGATGGGTCTGCTGGAGCAGGAGCACCTGCGGGTGATCCTGCTGGACACGCGCAACCGTGTCCTGGGCCTACCCGAGGTCTACAAGGGAAACCTGAACACAGCCGTCGTGCGGGTCGCGGAGCTCTTCCGCGACGCCGTTCGCGAGAACGCGGCCGCCCTCATCGTGGTGCACAACCACCCCTCGGGCGACCCTGAGCCCAGCCAGGACGACGTCAGGATCACCGAGCAGATCGTGGAGGCGGGCCGGCTCCTGGGCGTGGACGTGCTCGACCACGTGGTGCTGGCGCGGCAGGGGTTCGTCAGCCTGCGGGAGCGAGGGCTGGGGTTCGGCACAGCATAGAGGCCGCGGACCCTACGGCGAAATGTAGGTCACCTGCACCGCCACCCGGTCCAGGAAGAAGTCACGGAGTGCGTTGGTGGCAACGTTGGTGATGCGGAGGCGGAAGTTGGCGTCTGAGAACTCGGTAGCGCTCCAGGTACGGCCCCAGTTGTCTGTCGTTGCTCCCAAGGTGAAGGTGGCCTCCGCTGCCCCCAGGGTGGCGGTGGTCTTGGACGTCGTCCAACTGGTGCCGCCGTCCCATGACAGCTCCACGCACATGAAGGGGCTGCCAGCGGTGGCATCGGCCCAGGCGTCGAGCCGCACCTCGATGCCGTTGATGGTGGAGCCGGCCGGGACGCTGAATCCGTAGTTGTAGAAGAGGTGGCGGTCCTTGGTCGTGCTGGTACAAGTATCCGGAGCGCCGGTGCTGCTGTTGGTGTCCTCGGCGAAGGCGGCGTCGTCGGCGCAGGCGTTGGCCGGGTTCAACTGGAAGCCGTCGTTGTCGCCGCTGTTGGTAGTGACAGCGGCGTTAGCCGTGCAATTCCGGAAGCCGGTGTTCGTTGTGCTCGCCTTGAACGCCATCCAGTGGTAGGTGTCGCTCTGGTTAACTTCACTATTGGTTCCCACTTGGAACCCGTCGGCCTGAAGGGCCTGGATGCCATTGGTGTTGTTCGCTGAAGCAAAGAAATCCAGGTCGGTGTCCGTGGTCGTGCCCGTCGAGTCCGGCTTGTGAACCGGAACTATGCCGCCATCTGACTGCTTTTGGATAATGACGTACCCTGGCTGAAATCCCGCCCCGCTAATGTTTCGGTTGTCCGTTCCGTTCCCCGCATATGAGCTGACGTTTATCCTCCCGGCAACCACGTTCCAGGCCACGTAGTGGTAAGTGGTACCACTTGTATTGACGTTGGAACTGGCCCCAACCGTGAACCCGTCTGCGTCGAGGGAAGTGATACGGTCTGCGGCTACCGCCCCGCCATCAAAAACATCGGTGCTCGGCATTGTGGAGGAGCGATGCACAGCCGCATTGGCCGCCGCTGACAATACCATTACGTATTCTGGCGAAAAGCCCGCCCCCGTTATGGACTGGCTGGTCCCGTTGCCGGTATACGAGCTGACCTTCAGCTCCCCCGCTGCCAGCTTGAACGCCACCCAGTAGTAGTTGATGGTATTGCCGTTGACCCGGGCATCGGTGCCGATGGTGAAGCCGTTGGCATCAAGCGACTGGATTAGGTCGGCGGTGAGCCCCGACGCTCCTGCCATTGGCTTTGCGTTGTCGCCTGTCATGGTCGAAGTGCGGATCACCGCCACCTGAGCGGTGTTGCCCTTGATAATCACTACGTCAGGCTGGAAGCCCGCGCCGGTGATCGCCCTATTGTCGGTGCCGTCCCCGGTGTAGGTGCCGGTTACTAGCTGCATGGCCGCGCCCGTCTTGGTGGCGGAGGCCTCGTTGCTGTTGGCGCTCTCCCAGCTCTGGTAAAACGCCCGCATCACGTAGTAGTAGGTGCCCGCGGCGGGGTTATCCGTGTACGTGGTCGTCGTCCGCGGCGTCACCTCAGCAATCTGGGAGTAGGGGCCGCCGGTGGTGGTACTCCGAAACACCCGGTGGCCGCTGGCGTAGGTGTCTGCGGTCGCCGTCCAGTTCAGGGTGATGGAGGAACCGCCGGTTGCACTTAGGCCGGTCGGCGGGTCCAGGCTGTCCGTAGTGAAGGTGTTGCTGCCGTTGGCGAAGGTGTCGGTGAAAAGGGCGAGGGCGCCGGCCACCAGCAGGGCGAGCCCGGCCACAACCGCCGGGGCGGCCAGGAGCAGCGCCCTTCTGCTTATCAGGCCCATCGCTCCTGCTCAATCCGCTTCTTTGGCCGCGCCTTGGCCCAGGTGCCGTGAATGGCCGCGATGCAGACCACGGCCGACGGCATGACTACCGCCACGATCCAGCCCGGGGGCGTCTGCACCAAGTGCACGGCGTGGCCTGCCCAGGGGACATACCGCTGCACCTTCATCGCCCGGTCGTCCTCGCCCAGGACCACGGGCGCGGGGTCGGGGCCGGAGTTGGCGTCACCCTTGGTCTGGATGACCCGCTCGCCTGACTGGAGCCACACGCTCTCCACCCGGTGGGCCTTGGGCAGACGCTGGCCGTCGGTATCAGTCCCGACCACGATCACATCGCCGGGACGCACTTTGTCCCCCTCTATCCAGCCGGCGATAGCGACGCTTCCGTCAGGGAGGGCGTCACCCATGCTGCCGCCGTAGATGACGTAGGTGTCGTAGCCGAAGAGCCGGGGGACCACGGCCGTGGCCAGCGCCGCCGCCAGGACCACGAGCACAGCCGCGCACCCCCAGCGTACCAACGTCTTCAGAACCCGCAACACGAAAAAGGGGCCCGACCTTCGGCCTTTGTTTCCGGCGGTCTGTGTAGAGATCATTCCCAGCCTCCCGTACTGCGCCCCCTGTGCGCCAAGCCGGTGTGGGGCTGCCCCGGCACGACCCGGGGCAGCACCAAATGGCGTGGTTACTAGTTGTTGGCCGTCTGCTCGGCGTCGAAGGTGAACGTAGCCGTAGTGGTGGCGTTCTGGAAGGCGTTGCCGGTGCCGGTGGGGAGCTCCACGCGGAAGCAGAGGGTCTCACTGGCGCTGGCGCTCAGAGCGCGGTCGCCCGCCTGGGCGCCGGTCGTGTTGTCACCCACCAGCTTGCCGGCGGTACTGTCGACGTCGCCCGTGTACAGCTGGGTACCGTCGAAGTTGTCACAAGGGGTGCCGGGCGTGGTGACGTCGATGGTCTTGATGGTCAGCACCAGCTGGTCCTTCAGCCCCTTGGCGTCGGCGTTGGTAGCCGAGCCGGAGATGGCGTAGCGAAGGGCAAGGGTGCCGGCGTTGCTCGCCACCAGCGATTGGGTGGTGGTGTCCCCCGGCGCCATGCTGCTGAAGGTGACGAGGGCGCTCGTGGGCGCGGTAGCGATATCGACGGTGCCGGTGCTGAAGGTGTTGCTGGGGACGGAGGCCGTGTCGGTGAAGAGGGCCAGCGCGCCCAGGATGGTGAAGGCGGCGAACACCGAGAGGATCGCCACTGTGGTTATTAGCTTTCTAAGCATCTTGCCTCCTAATCCGTCTCGCCGGAGGGGACCCCGCCGGTCAAGGCGGCTCCGTTCCCGCGAGGGTTGTTGCCTGCCGGCAAACAGGCACGATGCCCAAGCCCTCCCGTCGCGTTTCCCTTATCCCTATGCGCGGCACCTCCTGTCGGAAAGTTTTGCCCTTCTAAGTCTTTTATTGACCCGCGGTCGAAGAATTACCGACCCTTGCCAACTACCCGGAGTAACTTTCGCTGATGTAGACGGGGCGATGACGCCCCTGTTACGGATTTGATTTACCGCTTACGGGCGATTTCTTCACCGAATTTTCACCGGGTGTGATTGTGGGCAGAAAAGCCACAGGGAGACCTGGCAGCCCAGGTCTCCCTGTGAAGAGCCCAAAGGGGAGGTTTGGGACCATCGCTACCGTAGTAGGTACGGCCCCCTGCACGGGAAGCGACAAAGCGCCCATCTTGAGCAGGCGTTTCGCTTATGCGTTGCGTTGGGCCGGCCCCCGCATAATTCAGCCTGCGGGAGCGGGGGCTGGGGTTCTAGTGTGATCCGCCCAATCTGCGATGTGAGGCGCTTACTGCACGCTAGCTACGTAATCAGCAAACTGCGCCATAATCGCCAGGCCCTCTTCTTCCACCTGTTGGAAATCGGCGGCCTCGGCCCGGAGGGTCAGGTAGAAAGTCTGATTAGGGGTGGGGATGATGGTCATGAGGGTCTGAGACTCTGGGACTAGTTGTTCTCCTGGTCTCTCGTCTTCGGGTACTTGTGCATCACTTTGCTGCCGGTAGTATATGCGCACGGCTGGAAAGGGGCCTACCGGTGAGACGCTCTTGCTGAGCAGATCAAAGTTGTCGATCTCACGCCTGAGGGCCACTTCCGCGTCGTCCGCCAGTTGGTTGATGTCGAATCCGGCAGGCAACCTGGCGATGACCGTACGGCCTAGGAGGGATGCTTCCGGGTCTGCCCTCTGCAGATTGAGGAGCAGGCCGGCGTTCCTGTCGCTTTCGGTCAGGGGCTGGGCGCTCCAGTCCTGGGGATACGGGAACTCCACGCCGGTCACGATCCGCACTGATTCCCCGCCGCCGCCGCTGAGCCACAGGAATAGCCCGGTTGCCAGTCCCGCGGCTCCGGCCGACAGCAGGACTGCCACTGCGAGGCTCCGCAGCCCTGGCTTGATGCCGAACCTTCGCCGTTTCAAAGGCACTGCTTCTGCCATCTGAAGCCTCCGACCTTAAATGATTAAACGCTAAATCTTTAGGATGGTTACCGGAGCCGCTGGAGGAAGCCCGGGGCCGACCCAGGGCTTCCTCCAACGGAAGCGAGTCTACGGTTTCACCAGTAGGTAGTCACAGTCGACGCTGTCTGTCGGGTCTGCCAGAAACACCACCTGGAAGTCCACGATGGCATCAGCGTCACCGGCGTCGTCAACGCCGTCGGCGATGATGCGCCAGCCGGCGGCCGTGTCCGCGTTGCAAGAAGCGGAGACGACCGCCGCGGTGGTAGCATCGGCGTCGTTCACAATGACCGTTGTACCAGCGCCGGCAGGAGAGGTGAACGTGCCGGTCCTCATGACGGTCACGGCTGTACCCGTTGCCCCCACCGTCAGGGAAGTGGGCAGCGAGATGGTGTCTGCCAGAGCCGCACTGTCAACCACGCCCGCTGTAAAGTCCGCCGAGTCGCTAATGCCACCTGCGGCTATATCGGCACTTGTTATCGTAGCGTCGGCGATCTTGGCCGAGGTGACCGCGTCGGCCGCCAGGGCGGCGGTGTCGACGACGCCGGCGGCGAAGTCAGCCGAGTCGCTAATGCCACCTGCGGCTATATCGGCACTTGTTATCGTAGCGTCGGCGATCTTGGCCGAGGTGACCGCGT
>JACOUE010000039.1 GCA_016178045.1 Chloroflexota bacterium | reverse complement strand
TGGCGCTAGCTGGGGTGGAGCCAACAGTGAAATACCACTCTTGTCTGGTTTTGCTTCTAACCCCGACAGAATCGGGGGACAGTGCCAGGTGGGCAGTTTGACTGGGGCGGTCGCCTCCCAAAAGGTAACGGAGGCGCCCAAAGGTCCCCTCAGCACGGATGGAAATCGTGCGTAGAGTGCATAGGCATAAGGGGGCTTGACTGCGAGACTCACAAGTCGAGCAGGGACGCAAGTCGGGCTAAGTGATCCTACGGCCCCGCGTGGAAGGGCCGTGGCTTATCGGATAAAAGCTACCCCGGGGATAACAGGCTGATCAGGCCCAAGAGTTCCTATCGACGGCCTGGTTTGGCACCTCGATGTCGGCTCGTCGCATCCTGGGGCTGAAGTAGGTCCCAAGGGTTGGGCTGTTCGCCCATTAAAGCGGCACGCGAGCTGGGTTCAGAACGTCGTGAGACAGTTCGGTCTCTATCCGCGGTGGGCGCAGGAGGCTTGCGGGGAGCTGCCCCTAGTACGAGAGGACCGGGGTGGACGGACCGCTGGTGTGCCGGTTGTCCCGCCAGGGGCAAAAAGCCGGGTAGCCAAGTCCGGAAGGGATAAGCGCTGAAAGCATCTAAGCGCGAAACCCTCCCCAAGATAAGGCCTCCCATCCCATCAGGGAGTAAGGCCGCGGGAAGACTACCCGCTTGATAGGCGGCAGGTGTAAGCCGGGCAACCGGTTAAGCTGAGCCGTACTAATGGCCGAGGGCTTGACCACTACACCACTACCCTCACAACTCAAGGCTCTCAGAGCTTCTTGCCGAAACGTCGCGGGGTGGAGCAGCGGCAGCTCGCCGGGCTCATAACCCGGAGGTCGTGGGTTCGAATCCCACCCCCGCTACCAACGAAAACGATCTGGAAGTTGGAGGTTGGAAGCTAACTTCTAACCTCCAGCCCCATTAACTTGCGACCGAGGGTTCCTGGTGGCTGGAGCGAGGTGGCCCCACCCGTTCCCATCCCGAACACGGAAGTGAAACGCCTCAGCGCCGACGATACTGCCCGGGCAACCGGGTGTGGAAAATAGGCCGCTGCCAGGGGCCTTGCTCTCATAACGAAGCCCTCCGCACAGGAGGGCTTCTCATTTGCCTTTCACCAACGTTCAACTATACTAGCCTATACGCAGCCCAGACCGTGTCTTATAATGGCGCTACGGGTCTGCCCGCCCTATCTGTTGCTTGGAGGTAACGCCTTGACGTCTGCCCACGACGCCCCCCAGGGATCCGACGAAGACGCAGCCCAGAGCATGGCTGCGCTTCTGGATCAGGAGACTGTGGCCTATCCCCATCTCCATCGAGGCGCCATCATCGAAGGGGTAGTCGTGGGCACGGACCGGGACGGCGTGCTGGTGGACATAGGGGCCAAGTCCGAGGGCCTCATACCTCCCCAGGAGATGCACTGCCTCCGGCCGGAGGGCCCCTCTCGCCTGAAACTCGGCGATGAGGTCCTCGTCTTCGTCGTCCAGCCCGAGTCCAGCGAGGGGCAGATCATCCTCTCCCTGGACAAGGCCCGCGGCGAGCGGGGCTGGCGCGTACTGCAGGACTACTTCGACCAGGAGAAGGCTTTCGAGGCGTACGTCACCGGCTACAACAAGGGCGGTCTCCTGGTCAACGTGGAGGGCGTGAACGCCTTCGTGCCTCTGTCCCAGATCACGGGACGGCCAGAGCGCGGCCCCGCGGAGGCCACGGAGAAGGCCCTGGCCGAGTGGGTGGGCAAGTCCCTCCTCGTGAAGGTGATCGAGCTCAACCGGCGGCGCAACCGGGCCATCCTCTCAGAGCGGGCGGCCCTCCAGGAGAGGCGGGCGCAGGAGAAGGACCGTCTCCTCCAGGAGCTCCGGGAAGGAGACCTGCGCCAGGGCCGCATCACCAGCATCCGCGACTTCGGCATCTTCGTCGACATCGGCGGGGCGGACGGCCTGGTCCACCTGTCGGAACTGTCCTGGGAGCGCACGCCCAAGTCGCCCCAGGAGCTGTTCCAGGCCGGTGACGAGGTCGAAGTCTACATAATGAAGGTAGACCACGAGAACAAGAAGATCGCCCTGAGCCTGCGGCGGGCCCAGCCCGAGCAGTGGGAAGAGATCGTGGCCAACTACCGGGAGGGCCAGATCGTCGTGGGGCAGGTGACGAAGCTAGCGCCCTTCGGCGCCTTCGTCCGGCTGGAGGGGCCCATCGAAGGGCTCATCCACATCTCGGAGATGGTGGACCGCCGAGTCCAGCACCCGCGCGAGGTGCTGAACGAGGACGACATCGTGCCGGTGAAGATCGTACGCATCGAGCACGACCGCCACCGGCTGGGCCTCAGCCTCCGCCAGGCCCGCGACAAGATGGAGGAGGAAGGCTGGGTCTTCAACGACAGCGGCGGCGTACAGGAGGTGCCGGAGGAGGTGCGCGCTGCCTTCGCTGCTGCCGAGGCCGCCGAGGTTGGTGAGGGGACAGCGGTCGCGGTGGAAGAGCCTGCCGCCGAAGCGGAGGCTGTAGCCACCGAAGAGGCGCCCGCCGAAGTGGAGGAGCCGGCGACCGAGGTGGAGGCGGAGGCGGCTGAGGAGGCCGTAGCGGTTGAGGAGCCTGCCGCTGAAGCAGCGGCTGTAACGACCGAAGAGGCGCCCGCCGAAGCGGGGGAGCCGGCGGCCGAGGTGGAGGCGGAGGCGTCTGAGGAGACCGTAGCGGTCGAGGAGCCTGCCGCCGAAGCGGAGGCTGTAGCGACCGAGGAGGCGGCGGCCGAGGTGGAGGCGGAGGCGGTTGAGGAGGCCGTAGCGGTCGAGGAGCCTGTCGCAGAAGCGGAGGCGGAAGTGTCCCCGGAAGCCGAGACGGCTATACTTGAAGAAGAAGACGCCTCCGGGGACGACGACGATGTAACGAAAGTGGCCGCTGGGGCGTTGAATACATTGCAGGGGGATGAAGAAGACACCGCGGCCCTGGCGACGGAAGAAGGGTCCGACGAGTCGGGAGTAGAATCAGAGGAAGGATCAGGGTAAGGTATATAGCGGGGGATTTGTTGGCATGGCTGATAGGTTCGACAAGTTCACAGAGCGTGCCCGCCGCGTACTGACACTTGCGCAGGAAGAGGCCCTTCGTTTCAACCACAACTACATAGGCACCGAGCACCTGCTCCTCGGCCTGGTCCGAGAGGGCGAGGGCGTTGCCGCCAAGGTGCTCGCCAACCTCGGCGTCGAACTGAACAAGGTCCGCTCCGCCGTCGAGTTCATCATCGGCCGGGGCGACCGCGCCGTGATGGGAGAGATCGGCCTCACACCGCGCGCCAAGAAAGTCATCGAGCTGGCGGTGGACGAGGCCCGCCGCCTCGGACACCACTACATCGGCACCGAGCACCTGCTCCTCGGCCTCGTCCGCGAGGGCGAGGGCATCGCCGCCGGGGTGTTGGAGAGCCTGGGCGTGAGCCTGGACAAGGTCCGGGCCGAGGTCACCCGCATCCTGTCGCAGAGCATGCCCCAGCAGGGCAGCGGCCAGGGGCGCGCGCCGAGCCGTACGCCCACCGTCGACCAGCTGGGGATGGACCTCACCGCGGCCGCGCGCAGCGGAAAGCTCGATCCCGTCATCGGCCGGGAGAAGGAGATCGAGCGGGTCGTCCAGATCCTCTCGCGCCGGACGAAGAACAACCCGGTGCTCATCGGCGAGCCGGGCGTCGGCAAGACCGCCATCGTAGAGGCGCTGGCCCAGCGCGTGATCAAGGGCGAGGTGCCGGAGATGCTCCAGGGCCGCCGCCTGGTGACGCTGGACATCGGCGCCCTCGTGGCCGGCACCAAGTACCGCGGTGAGTTCGAGGAGCGCCTGAAGAAGGTGATCGAGGAGCTGAAGACCGCCGGCAACTGCATCCTGTTCATCGACGAGATGCACATGCTGGTCGGCGCCGGCGCCGCCGAGGGCGCCGTCGACGCCGCCAACATCCTCAAGCCCTCGCTGGCCCGCGGCGAGCTCCAGTGCGTGGGCGCCACCACCCTTGACGACTACCGCAAGCACATCGAGAAGGACGCTGCCCTCGAGCGCCGGCTCCAGCCGATCCTGGTCGAGGAGCCAACGGTCGAGGAGACCATCGAGATCCTCCACGGCATCAAGTCCCGCTACGAGGAGCACCACAGCCTCCTGATCAGCGACGAGGCACTGAGTGCGGCCGCCGAGCTGGCAGCCCGCTACGTGCCCGATCGCTTTCTGCCCGACAAGGCCATCGACCTGGTGGACGAGGCCGCGTCCCGCGTGCGCATTAAGCGCTCGTACGCGCCGCCCACCCTGGTGGAGGCCAGCAAGGGCCTCGATGGCCTGCGGAGGGAGAAGGAGCAGGCCATCGCCCAGCAGCAGTACGAGTACGCCGCCGAGCTGCGCGACCGCGAGCTCAAGCTCCAGGACAAGATCGAGTCCATGGAGTCCGGCTGGCGCACCGAGCGCGAGGGCGAGAAGCCCGTGGTCACCGAGGAGGACATCTGCGAGGTCGTCTCCATGTGGACGGGCATCCCCGTGACCCGCATCGCCTCCGAGGAGTCGCAGCGGCTGCTGCACATGGAGGACGCCCTGCACGAGCGCGTCGTCGGCCAGGACGAGGCGATCCACACTATCGCCAAGGCGGTACGGCGGGCGCGGGCCGGGCTGAAGGACCTGCGCCGGCCCATCGGCGTGTTCATGTTCCTGGGGCCCACGGGCGTCGGCAAGACGTTCCTGGCGCGGGTGCTGGCCGAGTTCATGTTCGGCTCGGAGGAGTCCCTCATCAAGCTGGACATGTCCGAGTTTATGGAGAAGCACAACGTCTCCAGGCTCATCGGCGCCCCTCCCGGCTACGTCGGCTACGACGACGCCGGCCAGCTCACGGACACCGTCCGCCGCAAGTCGTACTGCCTGATCCTGCTGGACGAGATCGAGAAGGCCCACCCCGAGGTCTTTAACCTGCTCCTCCAGATTTTCGATGACGGCCACCTGACCGACGCCAAGGGCCGCCGCGTCGACTTCCGCAACACGGTCATCATCATGACCTCCAACGTGGGCTCCGACCTCATCCGCAAGGAGACCACGCTGGGCTTCGCCATCAAGACGGAGGAGTCGAAGACGGTCCAGGAGCAGTTCGAAAAGATGAAGGAGAAGGTGCTCACGGCCATGAAGAACCACTTCCGGCCGGAGTTCCTGAACCGCCTGGACGCCACCGTGGTCTTCCACGCCCTGAGCAAGGACCAGATCCGCACGATCGTCGAGAAGCAGATCGAAGAGGTGCAGACGCAGCTCGCCATCAAGGGCGTGACCCTGGAGATGACGGACGCCGCCAAGGACTGGATCGGCGAGAAGGGGTACGACCCGCTGTTCGGGGCGAGGCCGCTGCGGCGCGTCATCCAGAACGAGATAGAGGACCGCCTCTCGGAGGCGCTGTTGGAGGAGCGGTTCAGCTCCGGCGACACCGTGCGGGTCGATGTCCAGAACGACGAGATCGTGCTCACCAACGTCAGCGAGCCCGCGCTGACGTAGGGCGCTAGGGTCGAAACGAAGGGCCGCCGCCGGGCGGCCTTTTCGATTTCCGGTCCGCTTGGCGGGCCGCCCGCCGTCTGCCATAATAGCGCGAGACTCGTTCATGACCCGCACCGCTGCGTGCGATATTGCAAGGAAGGAATGACGGGGATGCAGCGAGCGGCTTCGTCAACCGCCCTTATAGCGGCGGCCGGCGGGCTTGCCTTCACCCTAGGGGTGCTGGCTGTCGGCGCCTGGGCGGACGCACTGTCCGTTCCGATTGTCCTGACTGTCATCGCCGTTGCGGTCGGGGCCATGCTGCGCCTGACGCTGGGCACACTCCGGAGCCTTCCGACATGTGTGGTGGTAGGAGCCCTCCTCTATCCGGCCCTCCTCGCCCTATTTGTCCTGGGGATTTTCGCCCCGTATCTTGGGGGCTGGGGTGGGCACTATCTGGAAGAGTTCGGAGGGAACGATGCAGATTGGGACTCCTGGCTGACGTTTCTCCTCGTCGCCGCCGGGATATCGGGCGCGGTCTTCGGCGCGTTCGTCGGCTTAGTCGCCTGGCTGGTGCGGGTTGTCCGGCGCTAGCGGGCGAGCTGCATGCCCACTCTTGGCGCGGGCGGCGCGCTTTGCCATAATGGCCCCGAGCCCATGCCTGCCGGTCGTAAGCCCTCCCGCGTCGTCTTCACCTGTCAGGAGTGCGGTTACGACAGCCCCAAGTGGCTGGGCCGCTGCCCCGACTGCCAGGGCTGGAACACCTTCACCGAAAGGGCCGTGGCCCGTGGCTCGGGCGCCGCGGCCCGCGCCCCCCGTCCTTCGTCCCCGCCCGTCGAGATGTCGCGGCTGGAGGACGCGGACGAGCCCCGCCTGGCCGTGGGCCTGCTGGAGTTCGACCGCGTGCTGGGCGGCGGCATCGTCCCCGGCTCGTTGGTGCTCATCGGCGGCGACCCGGGCATCGGCAAGTCCACGCTCCTTCTCCAGGTGGCTTCCCTGGCCGCCGGGCTCAACGGCCGGCCCGTCCTCTACCTCTCGGGCGAGGAGTCGGGTCGCCAGCTGAAGATGCGGGCGCGCCGCCTGGGCGTAAACGGCGACGGCCTCTTCGTCCTCACGGAGACCAACCTGGACGCTGCCCTCCAGGAGGCGGAGTCGCTGACGCCGGGGCTGGTGGTGGTCGACTCGATACAGACGGTGTACACGGAGGCGGCGCCCCAGGCGCCGGGCAGCGTCGTCCAGCTGCGCCAGTGCACCATGAACCTGATGCACTGGGCGAAGGGCTCGGGCATCCCTGTGCTCATCGTTGGGCACGTGACGAAGGAGGGGGACATCGCCGGGCCGCGGCTGCTGGAGCACATCGTGGACGTCGTGCTCTACCTGGAGGGCGAGCGGTTCAGCAACTACCGGCTCCTGCGTGGGGTGAAGAACCGCTTCGGCTCCGTGGCCGAGGTGGGCGTCTTCGAGATGCGGGAGCAGGGCATGATGGGAGTCGATAATCCCTCGGAGGTGTTCCTGGCGGAGCGGGCCAGCGGGGCCGTCGGCTCCGTCATCGTGCCGACCATCGAGGGGAGCCGGCCGCTGTTGGTGGAGGTGCAGGCGCTGACCAGCCCCACGGCCCTGCCCGCGCCCCGACGCACCGCCAACGGCATCGACTTCAACCGCCTGCTGCTGATCATGTCCGTGCTCACCCGCCGGCTGGGGCTCTCGCTCGGGGGGCAGGACGTCATCGCCTCGGTGGTGGGAGGGCTCCGGCTCCAGGAGCCGGCGGCGGACCTCGCCCTGGCTTTGGCCATCGTCTCCAGCTTCCGCGACAAGCCGGTGCCGGCGGACCTGGTGGCCGTGGGCGAGGTGGGCCTCTCGGGGGAGCTGCGGTCGGCGGGGCAGATGGAGCGGCGGCTGGTGGAGGCGGAGCGGCTGGGGTTCAAGCGCTGCCTCCTGCCGGAGGCGGCCGTCCGCAGCCAGCGCCTCAAGACGAAGGTCGAACTCCTCCCGGTGGCCATGCTGCGAGACGCGGTCAGGCTGGCGTTCGCCTGAGAAGACTTTCGAGCCGGCGAATGCGTGCTGTTTAACCTAAGCAACTGATGTTTGATGTCGAACCGGACAAAGCCCAACTTATTTGATCCGATCGAAAGGCCGGCCCATGGTGCTCCTAGCAGCACGTTCACTATGGAGTTCGGCCCTCTCCCGCAACGTGATTTCCACTCGGCGATGTTCCCCCCTCCATGTGCCGCTTGTCAGTTTCCTCTTCCGTTCCGGTTGCTCCTGAACGATGCGGCTCTCCTTAGGGTGCCAATCGCTGGCTGTCCGACGGCCCTATTAATTAGGGAAGTCCGACAAGAGGCCTTCGATAAGCGGATGGTCATTGCCAAGACTGACGGGATGGACTTGATGCGCGACCGTGGCGGGGTCATTCGCTATTCCGATGTTGAGATACAGTTTCCATATAGTGTCATTCGTGACGAGGCGGTTGCCAAGCTAGTTGGGTTTGAGGTCCGGGCGGAGCCGCAACCCCTCACGGTCGATTGGCTCGACTCGCTTCATCCCGATATTGAGAAGATCAGCATCTTCGTCGTCAACAGATTGCTTAGAGCTTATAGGTTGCTCTCTGGAGAACACTATGTAAGACCTGTCACATTGAGCGATGTTTTCTACATGCAAACGGGTTGGTTAGTTCCACACCTGCAAAACCCATTCAAGACGGCTGTCGGTGCCCCCCATCAGGCCATAACGTTGCAGGCTCATCCATTCTCCGAGAGCTTTCACGAAGAGTTGGCGCGCTGGGTGGTCAGGGAGCGCGATGTCCCTATTTGGATTGAGCTGGTCCACGATGCCCGCGACTACCTGGAGGTCGGCCGCTTCCGACATGTCGTGATCGACATGAGAACTGCGCTAGAGGTGTATATCGACCAGACCCTTCTTGCATGCTTCAAACAGAGAGACCTATCGCCGGTGGTAGTGGCTACGCTACTACGCTTGCCCAAAAGAATAGCGCGATCCGTTGTCTCGGCTGAAGATGCGATCAGGTGGGCCCGGATTAACGACAAGCTCAAATATGGGATCAAGGAGGCCTTGGGGATCCAATTGGCTCGACGCAAGGTCTGGAACACTTGGCTGGCCGTGAAAGAAATGCGAGAAGGCAGTGTGCACTACGGGGAAGACGTGTCCGAAGACGAAGCTCGAACTTGCTTGGAGACCATCGAAACGCTTATGAACTTGATCCATGAAGCCAGTTCTCCCGTTAGCGCTGCTTTGACCGGATGACAGCTCGCGTGCCTAGTCAGAGCCGTCTCGCGGCATGCGGGCTACACGCGCGTCAGCCCTTGAGGGCGTCGAAGTCGATCTGTTTGTGACGTAACAGCACGCCCTGGAGCAGCCCCAGCGAGACGAACAGCGTCAGCAAGGAGCTGCCGCCCTGAGACATGAAGGGCAGCGGTATCCCGGTGACCGGCAGGAGCCGGATGTTCACCGCCACGTTGATGAACACCTGGAACAGGATCATGATCACGATCCCCGTCGCTACGAGCTTGCCGAACTGGTCGCGGGCCATGCTGGCGGCCCGCAGTCCCCGGAACAGCAGCAGGATGAACAGGGCGAACATGACGAGGGCGCCGACCAGGCCCAGCTCCTCGCCCAGGACGCTGAAGATGTAGTCCGTGGTGGGCGTCTGGAGGAAGTTGAGCTGGGTCTGGGTGCCCTCGGTGAGGCCCTTGCCCAGGAGGCCGCCCGAGCCGACGCCGATCTCGGCCTGGAGGATGTTGAAGCCGCCACCCAGGGGATCCAGGTTGGGGTTCAGGAACAGGGCGATGCGCTCGCGCTGGTAGTCGCCCAGCACGGCCAGGGTGACGAAGGGGATGGCGAGCACCAGGAAGGCGAGGAAGATGAGGATGTGCTGCGGCTTCGCCCCTCCCACCATCATCATCCCCAGCCAGATGGCGCCGAAGATGATGGCCGTCCCCATGTCCGGCTCTGCCATCACCAGGGTCATGGGAAGCCCCACTATCGCCAGGGTGAGGAAGAAGTTCTTGACCTTTCCCATCTCCCGCGGCCGGTCGGCCAGGAAGCGGGCGAGGGCGATGATGGTCAGCAGCTTGGCCACCTCCGAGGGCTGCAGCTGCACGCTGCCGAGGGTGATCCAGCGCCGCGAGCCGAAGGCGGTGTCGCCGGCCAGCAGCACGACGATGAGCAGCAGCACCCCCATCGCGTAGACGCCGGGCGCTATCTGCCCGAAGACGCGGTAGTCCGTCCAGGCGACGACCACGGTGATGAGGACGCCGGTGAGGGCGAGGGCGGCCTGCTTCGCCACGGGATGGTCGAGCCCGGAGATGCCCTCCGGGTATGTGTTCAGGGAAGCGCTGTAGATGAGGAGGGCGCCGTAGGCAGCCAGGGCCATCGCCGCGGCCAGCATGACAATGTCGAAGTGGCGGGCGGCGCGGACGGTCATCATCGGCCCGTTTCCAGCTTCTGGGCCAGGTTGCTGCCGTTGAACATGTAGTCGAGGATGTCTGCCGCCACCGGCGCCGCGTCCTGGCCGCCGCCGCCCCGCTGCACGAACACAACGATGGCGACCTGGGGGTCGTCGTACGGAGCGAAGCCGACGAACCAGCCGTGGGTGTCGTGGGTGCCGTCGCCCAGCGGCGAGCCGAACTCGGCCGTCCCCGTCTTGCCCGCTACCTCCAGGCCGGCGACAGCAGCGGTGGTCGCCACTCCCCTGCTCACCGACTGACGCATCGCCTCTGTCACGATCTCCAGGTAACCCGGGTCGACGGGCACGCGCCGCCGCACCGTTCGCTCCGCCTCCTCTACGACGTTGCCGTGGCTGTCCTGCACCTCGTGGAGGAGGTGGGGCTCGAGCACCTCGCCGCCGTTGGCGATGGTGGAGACAGCGGTCAGCAGCTGGAGCGGGGTGACGGCCAGGTACCCCTGGCCGATGCCGAAGTTGTAGGTGTCGCCCACGAACCACGGCTCGCCGATCGTCTCCTCCTTCCAGATGGCGTCCGGCACCAGGCCGGGCGATTCGCCCGGGAGGTCGATGCCGGTAGGCTGGCCCAGGCCGAAGGTGCGGGCGTAACGGGCCAGACGCTGCTCCCCCAGTCCCACGAACCCCTCGTCTGCCTTGCCGCCGGCCAGGTAGTAGAAGTAGACGTCGGAGGACATGGCGATGCCGCCGTAGAAGTCGAGGGCGCCCAGGGCCGCCCAGTCCTTGTAGACGTACACCACGTTAGGGTCGTACTGGTTGGTCACGGTGATGTAGCCGCGGCTGACGATGGTGGTGCTGGGTGTGGCTACCCCCTCCTGGAGGGCGGCAGCGCCCACCACCGTCTTGAAGGTGCTGCCCGGCGGGTACATCTCGGCGATGGTGTGGTTGACCAGGGGCTTGCCCGGCGCGTCTATCAGCCGCTGGAGCTCGCCCGGCCGCAGCGGTCCCGAGAAGATGTTGTTGTCGAACTCCGGCAGGGAGACCATGGCCAGGATCTCGCCGCTGTCGACATCCATCACGACGGCGGCGGCGCCCTCAGAGCCGGCGGCGTACTGCGCGAGGGTGTCGCGGAGGCGCTTCTGCAGCTGGAGATCGATGGTCAGGACCAGGTTGGACCCGTCCAGCGGCCGCTTCTCCAGGATCAACTTCCGCTCGTGCCCGGCCGCGTCCACCTCTACCAGCTTCTTGCCGGGTCGCCCGCGGAGGAGCGCCTCGTAGACCAGCTCTACGCCCGTCTTGCCCACGCGGTCGTTCAGCAAGTAGCCATCGTCCTTCAGCTTCGCGTACTCCTCGGCGGAGATAGCGCCGACGTACCCCAGGACGTGCGAGGTGAGGAGGCCGGCCGTGTACTGCCGGGTGGCCTGGGTCACCAGCTTGACGCCGGGCAGGTACGGCTCGAGCTCACGGAGGACGAGCGCCTTCTGGAAGCCGAGGTTCTCCTTCACGATGACTGGATCGTAGGGATTGCGGTCCTCCAGATGCTCCTGCACCTTCCCCACGATCTCCCCCACCGGCATCTCGATGACCTGACTCAGCTGGCGGTAGACCTGCGTCTCATTGCGGGAGGGGAGGTCGCCGGGGACGACGGCGGCGGCGAAGGTGGCGATGTTCCTCACCAGGGGCCGGCCGTTCCGGTCGAAGATGAGGCCGCGGGCGGACGAGACGGGCACCTCGCGGAGGGCGTTGATGGCGGCGCGCTCCTCGTACTCGTCGCCCTGGAGGATCTGGAGGCGGATGAGTTGGACGGAGAGAATCAGGAAGAGGACGACCACCAGCAGGCGGAGAATGGCAAAGACTCCTTTCCGGCTGCCCGGTGGGGGCTCGTTCTTCTTGGGCTTTTCGGCCCGCCAGCGTCTCCGCCTCTGGAACAGCTCCATCGTCCGCTACAGCCTCACCGTCGGTCCGATTCTGGTCGGTGACACGGGCACGGTGGCCGCGGTGAACCAGCGCAGCGGCAGGTAGATCGCAGGCGTCACGAGCACGTTGAGCAGGACGGCCGGGACCAGATGCCGCAGCAGGGCGTCGTACCAGGGGACGTTATACCCCACGGCCGTCAGCACCGTCATGCTGATGATACCGTAGGCTAGGGTGCCGACCGCCACCAGGGCCAGCGCCGGCAAGAACTGGAGGTCGGTGGGGTTGAACTCGCGGTACGCGGCGAGGAGGACGATGGGGGCGAGGGCGAGAGCCGAAGTCCCCACCGGGTCGCTCGTCATCAGGTCGCGGAGGAAGCCGGCCAGCGGGGCCACGACCATCGCTTCCCCCTGGCCGCGGAGGGCGGCCCAGCAGGCGACGAACACCAGCAGGAGGTCGGGCCGCACCCCCCACAGCCGGCCGTAGGACAGGGCGGAGCTGGAGAACGCCGTCAGGAAGAAGATGGCCGCCAGCGCAATGACGTACTTCATGGCCCCTGGAGCCTCGCCGGGATGAAGCTTGTGAGCACCAGTACCGTCTCCAGCCGCGAGAGGTCCGCCGCGGGCTCCAGGGTGGCCTTCTGGAAGAGGGCCTGCGGCCTCTCGTCGACGGCGACCACCGAGCCGATCAGCAGGGCCCGCGGGTAGTTGCCCCCGAGGCCGGACGTGGTGACGAGCGCCCCTTCCTCCAGGTCCGCCTCCGACGGGACCATGTCCAGCAGGAGGCTGTTCCGCAGGTCGCCGCTCGCTACGCCCCGCGCCAGCGAGTCGGCCAGCAGGACCTGGGCGTTCACGGCGCTGTCGGGGTCGGTCACCAGGGTCACCCAGGAGAAGTCGTCCAGCACGCGGGTCACGGTGCCCACCAGGCTGGCGCCTTCGCTGAGGACCACCATTCCCTCCTCGAGGCCGTCCTGGGCCCCGCGGTCGATCGCTATCGCTTCCTTTACGCCGCCCGGGTCCTGGGCGATCACCTCGGCGACGAGCAACGTCTGCTGGGGCCGTCCCTTCTTCACCTCCAGCAGGCCCTCCAGCTCTTGGATGCGCAGGGCGGCGTCCTCCTGCTGGGCCAGCTCGGCTTGGAGCCGTTCCACCTCCTCGCGCAGCTGGCGGTTCTCGCGCACCAGCTCGCCGCGGTTGACGATGCCTCCGAAGAAGTCGGCGACGGGCTCACCAAGGTCGAAAAGGCCCGCCTCCAGGGGCGAAGCGGCGAGCAAGGTCAGGTTCTGGACGGGATCGAGGGCGCGTTGCTGGGAGAGGAGGATGCCGAGGATGCTAACGCCGGCCACCGCCAGCAGCCACCAGAGCATCCGTACCACAGTCACGACCTCAGCATCAACGGGGTCGGGCCTCTGCCTTCAAGAGTTAGGGGCGCGGCATGGGCTAGCGCGGCGCTTTTCTGGTGTTCAGCCTTGCCTGCACCTTTTGCAGGATAGACGTCTCTTCCAGTACCTCCCCGCACCCCCGTACGACGGAGGTCAGCGGGTCTTCCGCCACGTAAACAGGGAAGCGGGTCTCCTGAGCCAGGCGGCGGTCGAGGCCCCGCAAAAGGGCGCCGCCCCCGGCGAGGACGATGCCCCGGCTCATGATGTCCGCCACCAGCTCCGGCGGCGTGATCTCTATCGTCTGGCGAACCGCATCCACTATCGCGTTCACGGAGCCGGAGATGGCGTCCCGGATCTCGACGCTGCTGACCTCCACCGCCTTGGGCAGCCCCGTGGCCAGGTCACGGCCCTTCAGGGTCACCGTGATCTCCCGCTCCAGGGGGAAGGCCGAGGCGGCCTCGATCTTGACCTCCTCGGCGGTGCGCTCCCCGATGAGCATGTTGTGCACCTGTCGGGCGTAGGCCACGATCTCCTGGTCCATCTCGTCGCCGGCGACCCGGATAGAGGTGCTGACGACGATGCCGCCCATGGAGATGACGGCTACTTCCGTGGTGCCGCCGCCGACATCCACGATCATGGAGCCGCCGGGCTCCATCACGGGCAGGCCGGAGCCTATAGCAGCGGCCATCGGCTCCTCCACCAGATAAGCCGAACGCGCGCCAGCGTTAAGGGCGGCGTCGTGGACGGCCCGCTTCTCCACCTCCGTCACCCCGGAGGGGATGCCGACCGCCACCCGCGGGCGGGGCAGGCCGAACCCGAAGTGGTCGTGGACGGAGCGGATGAAGTAGTGGAGCATCTTCTCGGTGACGGTGAAGTCGGAGATGACGCCGTCGCGGAGGGGCCGCACGGCCACGATGTCGGCCGGTGTGCGGCCTACCATCCGCTTGGCCTCGGCGCCGATGGCCAGTATGCGCTTGTCCGTCTTGTCGATGGCTACTACCGAAGGCTCGTCTATCACGATGCCGCGCCCCTTCACCATGACCAGTGTGTTCGCCGTGCCCAGGTCAATCGCAATGTCATGCGAAAAGACGCCAAATATAGCGTTGAGCGGATTTAAGGGCAACCTCTCCCCCTTCGGGTCACTGTCCCCGGCGGGGCCGACCTAATCGAACGCATTATAACCGATAGGATGGGTCACAAAAAGGGTAAGCTTTCCATAACGCCTAAAACGCGCCAGCCCTCGAAAAGGCTACGCCTTCAGCGGAACGACTTTCGCCAGCCGGCGGCGACCGCCTGCTCTTCCGTGCAGAACCAGCGCTCGCCGTTTGACTTGTCGATGACCGTCTCGTCGTAGAACTCGCCGCCGGGGACGTGGTATATCTTCTCGCCCGTGGTGTAGCTGATGTTCCCCTTGATCACGGGCTGGCTGCTGTCCGAGTAGTCGCATACCCCGCCGCCGGACGTGGCGACGGGCGTCGCGGCATAGCAGGCGCCCCAGAGGCCGCGGCCCGCGTCCCGCGCCTTTCGCTGGAGCTGGAGGAAGAGGTCCGCGTACTTCACGTCCGGCGGGTACGTGGCGGCGGTGGCGAACCCGCCCTTCACCAGCAGGGCGTTGACCATGCGGCCTCCCACCCAGACGTAGCGCAGGAGGCGGCCGAAGTGGTCCGTCTCCGAGATGTCCTTCTCCAGGCCCACCGTCTCGCCTTCGACCAGCTCCCGGTTGCGCTCGCTGGCCTCGCGCCCGAAGCACTGCACCGGCCGGCGCGGGTCCACCGTCTCCGGCGTGTCGATGCCGGTGTAGCGCACCTTGTAAAGCCGTCCCTTGATGCTGACCTCGATGGTGTCGCCGTCGATGACGCGGCTGACGCGGGCCCTGATGAGAGAGGGGTGGAGGGTGGGTGAGGGGGACGGCCGGGCCGTGCGGGTGGCTCTGGGAGTGGCGGTGTTCTGCGGGCCCGCGTCCGGCAGCGTCTCCTCCGCCACGCAGGCGGCGAGAAGCGAGAGGAGGAGAGCGGCGGCGAGCCAGGCGGGGGCGGGCCTCAGGCTCATCAGGCTAAGGCCTGAGGCCGTGCCGCCGCAGCAGGGCCACGAGCTCGTCCTCGTTCATGATCTTCGTGCCGTACTGCTCCGCCTTCTGCAGCTTTGACCCCGGCTGGAAGCCGACGACGAGGCAGTCGGTCTTCTTGGTCACGCTGTCGCCGGTGCTGGCCCCCAGGAAGCGCAGCAGTTCCTCCGCCTTGCTGCGCGGCATGGCGGCGAGAGTGCCGGTGATGACGAAGGTCTGCCCGCGCAGGGGGCCGCCTTTCGGCCTGGCCCGCTCCTGCTCCATCTGCACGCCGGCCCGCTTCAGCTTCTTGATGATCCGCCGCGTCCTCTGCCTGCGGAAATACGCGTAAACGCTCTCCGCGATCTTGGGGCCGATGCCGGGTACGGTCGAGAGCTCGTGTAGGCCCGCGGCGGCGAGCTTGTCCAGGCTGCCGAACTCGTTCGCCAGGATCTCGGCGATCTCGCTGCCGACGTGCCTTATCCCCAGGGCGAAGATGAGCCGGGCGAGCGGCCGCTTCTTGCTCGCCTCGATGTTGGCGATGATCTTGTCGGCCAGGATCGGGCCCATGCGCTCCAGGGTCAGGAGCTTCTCGCGGGTCAGGAAGTAGACGTCGGCGGGATCCTCCACCAGCCCCTTCTCCAGGAGCACGGCGCACCACTGCTCGCCCAGGCCCTCGATGTCCATGGCGCCCCCGCCGACGAAGTGCGTGAGCCAGCGGAAGGCCTGGGCCGGGCAGGAGGGGTTGATGCAGTAGCGCATCGCCTCACCCTCGGGGCGCACTACCTCGCCGCCGCAGACCGGGCAGCGCGGCGGCATCTTGAACTTGCGCTCCTTGCCGGTGCGTTTGCTGAGAACGGGGCCGACCACCTGGGGGATGACATCCCCCGCCCGCTGCACGATCACAGTGTCGCCGACGCGGATGTCCTTGCGACGGATGTCGTCCTCGTTATGGAGGGTGGCCTGTTTGATGACGACGCCGCCCACCCGCACCGGCTCGAGGATCGCGAAGGGGTTGAGGCTACCGGTGCGGCCCACGTTGATGGCGATGCGCAGCAGCTTCGTCGTGCCCTGGATGGGTGGAAACTTGTAGGCGACCGCCCAGCGGGGCTCGCGGCCCACGTAGCCCAGCCGCTCCTGGACGGCGAAGTCGTCGATCTTCACCACCAGGCCGTCGATCTCGTACTCGATCTGGTGGCGCTTCTCCTCCCACTCCAGGTAGTGCCGCTTCACCGATTCCAGGTCGTCGTAGCGGACGATGTGGGGGTTGACGCGGAACCCCATCTCCTTCAGCCAGTTCAGCGTCTCCCAGTGGGTGGGAGGGCGAGCGCTGTCCGACCAGCCCAGTTGGTAGACCCAGATGTCCAGCTTCCGCGAGGCGGTGACGCGGGGGTCGAGCTGGCGGACGGAGCCGGCGGCGGCGTTGCGGGGGTTGGCGAACAAGGCCTCGCCGCGGTCGGCGCGCTCGCTGTTGAGGCGCTCGAAGGCGGCCTTGGGCATGTACACCTCGCCCCGGACCTCGAACCGCTCGGGCGGGTGGTCGGACCGCAGCTGCATGGGGATGCTGCGGATGGTGCGGAGGTTCTCGGTGATGTTCTCGCCGCGCAGGCCGTCGCCGCGGGTGGCCCCCTGGACGAAGTGGCCGTTCTCAAAGACCAGGGCCACCGCCAGGCCGTCGATCTTGGGCTCGCAGACCAGGGCGAAGCTGTCGACCTCGGCCAGGTTGCAGGTGCGGCGGTACCAGGCGTGGAGCTCGTCGGAGTTGAAGGCGTTGGCCAGGGAGAGCAGGGGCAGCCGGTGCTCGACGATGCTAAAGGCGGCGACGGGCTGGCCGGCGACGCGCTGTGTGGGCGAATCGGGGGTGATCAGCTCCGGGTAGTGAGCCTCGATGGTCTGCAGGCGGAGGCGGAGGTCATCGTACTGGGCGTCGCTGATCTCCGGCTGGTCGAGGACGAAGTAGAGGTAGTCGTGGTGGTTTATCTGGGCGCGGAGTTCCTCGGCAGCGTTGCGGGACTCGTAGACGTTGTCGAAGCCGCAGCTCATCGCACTCTGGAGTATACGGAATCACTCTCCGCAGGTTCAACGGCCGGCGCCGGCCCCCTTAACCCATCTGTAATACGCTGGTAACCGGGCCTTAACCGGCGGCACGATATACTGTGCTCGTCATGCCTCCTCCCGCTGACCAGCCGTCAGACCTGGTCGTCCGCCGGGCGGAACCGCCGGACCTGCCGGCCATCACCGACATCTACAACCACGCCGTGCTCACCTCGACGGCGACCTTCGACACCGAGCCGCGGAGCCTGGAGCAGCAGCGGCGCTGGCTAGACGAGCACGGGGAGCCGTACGCCGTGCTGGTCGCGGTGCTGGACGGGGAGGTCGTGGGCTGGGCGAGCCTCTCGCCCTGGCGTGCCAAGCCCGCATACCGATATACGGCGGAGGATTCCCTCTATATCCACCGGGAGCACCAGGGGAAGGCGATCGGGGTCATCCTCCTCTCCGAGCTGCTGAACGTGGCCGAGGCGTCCGGCTTCCACACCGTCATCGCCGGAATCGTGCCCGAGAACGAGCCGAGCCTGCGCCTTCACCGCAGGCTCGGCTTCCGCGAGGTCGGCCACGAGCGCGAGGTAGGCTACAAGTTCGATCGCTGGCTGGACGTGGTGCTCATGCAGAAGCTTCTGGGCGATGCCGCCCGTCCCTCGTAGGCGGTATTGGCGCGACCGGCTGTGCTAGAATGGGATTCGATGCGCGTTCTGATAGTCGACTACGGCGCGGGTAACCTGCGCAGCGTCGCCAGGGCCGTGGCCCACGTCGGCGGCGAGCCGGCCATCTCCTCGGCGCCGGGCGACCTGGCGGAGGCGGAGGCGGTGGTCATGCCCGGCGTGGGCGCCGCCGCCGACACCATGCGCAACCTGGGCGAGCACGGGCTGGTCGGGCCGCTGAAGGAGTACATCGCCGGCGGCCGGCCCTTCCTGGGCGTGTGCATGGGCCAGCAGGTCCTCTTCGACGCGAGCGAGGAGGGCGGCGAGCACCCCTGCCTGGGCCTCCTGCCGGGGCGCGTCCGCCGCCTGCCCGACGGCCTCAAGGTGCCGCACATGGGCTGGAACCGCGTGCGCATCGTGCGTCCCCACCCCATCTTCGAGGGCATCGACGACGGTTCGTTCTTCTATTTCGTCCACAGCTACTACCCGCAGCCGGAGGACCCCTCCGTGGTCATCGGCGTCACCGATTACGCGGTGGAGTTCCCCGCCGTCGTGGCCAAGGACAACATAGTCGCCACGCAGTTCCACCCCGAAAAGAGCGGGACGGCGGGACTGCGCCTCTACGAGAATTTCCTGCGGGTCGCTTCCGGTGTAAAATTGGCTTGAGAGAGCGATGACCAGCCGCAAGAATTCCGGCCTCATTTGTATCATCCTCCCTGGCGTTCCGCTGCGCCACGCTGTCAAGGCCGCGCTCGCGCGCCTCAGTGCCGCTCTCATCCCCAGGGTCATCGCAATGTTTGGCCTAGGGGCGCTGGGGAACGCCGTCACCGTTCCGCTGGTCTCACGTTAGGCCAGTCCCAATAGGCTTCCCCGGCCGCCCCTGCCAGAGGGGGTTGCGGTCATGGTGCCTATCGCCCGCAGGAACCTGCTGGCGGAGAAGACGCGCTTCTTCGTCGCCGTGGGGGGTGTCGCCTTTTCCGTCTTCCTCATCATCCTGGTGCAGAGCCTGTTCCTGGGGTTCCGCGAGAGCGCCGGTGCCCTCATCGAGGACCTGCCGTTCGAGCTGTGGGTGGTGCAGGACGGCACCTTCGACCTGTACCACTCCACGTCCCTCCTGCCGTCCGACTACGCCGAGCGGCTGCACGAAGTACCCGGCATCGCCGAGGTGCAGCCGGTGGCGGGCCGCCAGGTGCGCCTCGAGGTCGGTGGCGAGTCCCGGCGCGAGTTCTTGCTGGCCTTCGCCCAGCCGCCCTCGCACCAGTCCGGGTCGCACGCGCTGCTCGACCTCGAGCGTCTCCCCGCGCCGGGCGAGATCGTCGTCTCGGACAGCCTCGCGAGCAGCTACCACGTCGGGCGGGGCGACCGCCTGACTCTCGGCGAGGAGGAGTTCACGGTCATCGGCAGCACGGACGAGAGCGCCGGGTTCCGCCAGTTCTCCTTCCTCAGCTTCCCCGACGCCCAGCGCCTCTTCGGTCTGAGCGGGAGTGTCAACTGGATAACGGTCGCGCTCGCGGACGACGCCTCGTCCCGCGAGGTCGCCGCCGATATCGAGTCGCGTCTCCCAGGGGTGGACGTCCTCGACCGCCAGGAGTTCGCCGACCGCTCCCGCTCGGAGATCGACAATTTCCTGCCGGTGCTGGGGGTGGTGGCGGGGATCGCCTTCGTGGTGGGTGCGGCCGTCATCAGCCTCACCATCTACACCGCCACCATCGAGAAGGCGCGCGACTACGGAGTGATGAAGGCGATAGGGGCGTCCAAGTGGCAGCTGTACCGGGTGATCATCCAGCAAAGCCTGGCGGTGTCCCTCCTGGGGTTCGCCACGGGGGTGCCGATGGCGCTCGGGGCCGGCCACTTTATCGCCCGGGCGGTGCCGGAGTTCGTGACGCTGTTCGAGTGGCAGAGCGTTATCGGGGTGCTGGCCGTGGTGCTGATCATGAGCATTCCCGCCGCCTGGCTGCCCGCCCACCGGGTGGACAGGATCGATCCTGCCGCAGTTTTCCGGGCCTAGGGGTCTTGACAAACTATGGGGCTGATGCTAGAGTAAACGCTCGGTAAGAGAGCGATGACTCGGTGAGAGAGTAGGGACTCTAATGACCGACGAGACAGGCGCGGCGACCAGGTTGACCCTTCCCCAGCGGCGCGCCCAGGAGACGCGGGAGCGGATCCTGGAGGCGGCCGCGGCCGTCTTCGCCCGCCGCGGCTACGGCCAGGCCACCGTCGACGAGATAGCGGCGGAGGCAGAGGTGTCCATGGGCGCCCTCTACCATCACTTCCCCAGTAAGGAGCAGCTGTTCGGCGCCCTGGTGGAGGAGCACCTGCGGGGCGAACTGATGGAGTTCCGGCAGATGGGCCCGGCCCGGTCTAACCGCGAGTTGATAGAGCGCTTCGTAGCGACCCTGATCGACCACCTGCGGTCGGAAGCTGAACTGAGCCCTTCGCTGACCATGGAGTTCTGGGCCCACGCCGCCAGGGACGACCGGCTGCGGCCACCGGTCGCCGAGTTTCACCGGCGCAGCCGCGATATCCTGACCGGCGTGCTCAGGATCGGCCAGAGCACCGGCGTCGTCCGCGCCGACCTGGACGTGGAGACGGCGGCTGTCCTGCTGCAGGCCGTCCTGGAGGGAGTGGCGGTCCAGCAGGCGCTGGAGCCCGCTAGCATAGACCTGGAGAGGCTGAGCGGGCCCTGGGCGGACATGATCGAACGGTTCGTGCAGGGGGAAGGGGAGGGAGACGTCCAGCAGCTTCAGCAGCTTGTGGCCGGCCTGCTCCAAAGGGTGACCGGCGAGACCGAAGCCGAGACCGCAACCAGTACCGGCGAGGTGTAAGCTATGGTTCCTCTAGCTCGGCGTTATCTCCTCTCCGACAGACTGCGACTGGCGATCTCCGCCGGCGGCGTCGCCTTCGCTGTGCTCCTGATCGTGCTGATCCTGGCGCTGTACCAGGGCATCTACGACCGGGCCGGCCGCCTGGCGACAACGCCACCGACTCAGCTGTGGGTGACCCAGGCGGGGACGCCGGACCCCTCCCACGGTGCTTCCATCCTGCCCGAGTCGGTTCTGGCGCAGGTGCAGGCCGTCCCCGGTGTGAGGGCGGTCCAGCCCCTGCTGGCCAGGACGATGCTCCTGGGCGGCCAGCCGAACAGCGGCACCTTCACCTTCGTCATGGCCCTGCCCCAGGGCCCCCTGCAGGCGGCGACGGCGGAGGCGTTCGGTCTGCGCTCCCTGCCGGGCAAGGGTGAGGCCGTCCTCAGCGACCTCGTGGCCGACGACATCGGAGCGGGCCGTGGCGACACGATCTACGTCGGCACGTCGTCCTTCCGGGTGGCTGAGGTGTCGTCGCTGGTCGACGCCGGGTTCAGCAGCGCCGCGTTTATAGGGTCGGAGGACGCGCCCGAGCTTTTCGGCCATCCCCACGCCTTCTCTTTCGGCCTGGTGACCGTCGACGAAGACGCCGAGGTCGAGGAGGTAGAGGACGCCATCGAGCGCGAGGTGCCGGGCACCAACGCCCTGACCCGCGAAGAGTTCGCCGACGCCACCCGCCGTGAAGTGGAGGAGGGGTTCCTGCCGGTGGTGGCCGTGCTAATAGGCGTGGCGTACGTGGTGGGGCTGGCCGTCATCGCTCTGACGATATACACTTCGACGGTAGAGCGGATCCGCGACTACGGGGTCCTCAAGGCGGTGGGTGCGTCGCCGCTACAGCTTTTCGCCGTCGTGATAAGGCAGAGCGTGGTGATAGCGCTGATCGGCTACGTCGCCGGGTCGGCCCTGGGATACGTATCGGGCAACTTCATCCAGGACGCCGTGCCGGAATTCGCCACGATTTACCGCTGGCAGGACCTGGCGGCCGTATTCGGTGCCGCCCTGGTGATGAGCGCGGCGGCGACCCTGGTCCCTATCCGGAGGGTCGCCGGTATCGATCCCGCCGTGGTCTTCCGCGCTTAGAGAAGCGATGAGGTGGAGCGATGAGCGAGCGTACTGACGATGGGCAGAAGGACGGCGAGACCGTCCTCGAAGTGCATGACCTGACCAAGGTGTTCGGCTCCGGCGAGACGGCGGTGCGGGCCGTGGACGGGGTAGGCCTCAGCGTGAAGCGGGGGGAGATCGTGCTGGTCATGGGCCCCTCGGGGTCGGGCAAGACGACGCTGCTCACCATGATCGGCAGCCTGCTGAAGCCGACCACCGGCACCATCCGCATCAACGGCCTCGACATAACCTCCCTGCATGAATCGGAGTTGACCAAGGTGCGGCGGCACTACGTGGGGTTCGTCTTCCAGTCGTTCAACCTGCTGGAGTCGCTGAACGCCCAGGAGAACGTGGAGGTGGCGCTGAACCTGGCCGGTAACGCGGGGAAGGGAGCCCGGAACAAGGCGCGGCAGGCGCTGGTGGACCTGGGGATGAAGCCACGCCTCAAGTTCAAGCCGAAGGCCCTCTCCGGCGGTGAGAAGCAGCGCGTCTCCATCGCCCGGGCGGTGGTGAACGACCCTCAGCTCATCCTGGCCGACGAGCCTACGGCTAACCTCGACTCCAAGCAGGGGCACGACGTCGTCGTCTTGCTGCGGGACATCGCCAAGAAGGAGGGGCGGACCGTCGTCATCGTCTCTCACGACCACCGCATCCGTGAGGTGGCCGACCGCGTCCTCTGGCTGGAGGACGGCCGCTTCAAGGACATCGGCCGGCTGGAGCGCGACCCGGTCTGCGGCATGGCCATCGAAGCGGAGGGCGCGCCCACGCTACAGTACGAGGGTCGTACGTACTACTTTTGTTCCGTGGGCTGCCGCGGGGAGTTCGAGGAGCAGCCGGCGAAGTTCGTAGCAGTCGGCACCCCCAGTGCCGCCCAGTCGCCCATCTCCGGCGACTGACCTCCGCCGTACGGTGCGCTAGAATAGGCGCGCCATGGAGGTCATCCCCGCCATCGACATACGAGGCGGAAGGTGCGTCCGCCTCACCCAGGGTGACTACGCCCGCGAGACCGTCTTCGCCGAGGACCCGGCCGCGGTCGCCCGCCGTTGGCAGGACGCCGGCGCCCAGCGCCTCCATGTTGTCGACCTCGATGGTGCGCGCGTGGGCCGGCCGGTCAACGCTTCCGCCGTCCAGCGGGTAGTAGCGTCGGCCTTCATCCCGGTACAGCTGGGCGGGGGCCTGCGGGATCTCGGCGTCATCCAGCGCTACGCGGAGATGGGGGTGGACCGCTTCGTCCTGGGGACGGTGGCGGTCAAGGACCAGACAACCCTCCTGAACGCGCTCGCTCTGTTTCCCGACCGCATCGTGGTGGCGATCGACGCCAGGGACGGCATCGTGGCCAGCGAGGGCTGGCGGGAGTCGGCGGGCGTCCCCGCCGCCGACCTCCTCCGCCAGCTGGCGGAGACGGGCGTGACGCGCTTCGTCTATACGGACATCGCCCGCGACGGGACACTGACGGAACCCAACTTCGCGGCTGTCGAGGCGCTCGCCGGCGAGGCAGGGAAACTTTCCGGCGGCGGGCCGGACGCCTCCCTCACCTACTCGGGCGGCGTCACCAGCGTGGACCACCTGCTGCGTCTGGCCCGGCTGGGGCTGGAGGGGGCCATCGTCGGGACGGCGCTCTATGCCGGAACCATCGATCTGGCGGAGGCGCTGGCGGCAGTGATGGCGGCCTGAGGCTGGCGCGCAGGCGGCCGTGGGGTATACTAGAGGGCGCAAACTCAGCGCGCGCTAAGTCAGCGCGAACGGAAAGGCGTGGCCATGACAACCGACGTCAGCATCCCGGAGAACATCCGCGAACTGGTGAAGGGAGTGCTCAAGGGCCTCTTCGAGTTCATCGACGCTGAAGTGGTACCCCTGGAGGAGCGTGACCGGGAGATCCTGGCCGACGAGCGTAAGTTCTTCGGGCCGGACGGCCGCATGGTGGACCAGGCCCTGGACGCCCGCCGCGATGTCCGCATGAAGTCGGCGGAGGCCGGGTTCTATCCGATGTACGCCCCGGAGGACATCGGCGGCGGTGGTATTCCCGTGACGGCCATGGTCTTCACCCAGGAAGGCGTATACCGCCGTTACGGCCCGGGACGGCCTTACATAGCCTGGGCCAAAGGTCTCCTCAGCCAGCCGATCGTCGCTAGCTTCGTGGACGGGCCTTCGCACATGCTTGCCAGCGCCAACGAGACGATGCGGAAGCAGTACCTCCCCTCCCTCCTGAAGGGCGAAAAGACCCTTTGCTTTGCCCTCAGCGAGTCCGATGCCGGCTCCGATGTCTGGTCCATCAAGACGAAGGCCCGCCGGGACGGGGACGACTGGGTGATCAACGGCTCCAAGCAGTGGATCACCAACGCCCCCTACGCCGACTACGCCGTCGTCTTCGCCGTCACCAACGAAGAGATGGTCGCGAAGCGCCAGGGCGGCATCACCGCCTTCATCGTGGAAGCGAACGCTCCCGGCTACAGCATGGACGGCGTGCTACCCGTGATGGGCCACCAGGGAGGCGACTGCGGCAGCCTAACCTTCGAGAACGTCAGGGTGCCCGGCGATCACATGCTGGGCCAGCTCGACCAGGGGTTCCAGGTGGCCATGTTCGGCATCTCCGAGGGCCGCATCGCCATCGCCGCCAGCTGCCTGGGCATGTCGGAGTACGCCCTGGACCGCTGCCTGGACTACGCCCAGCAGCGGGTGACCTTCGGCAAGCCCATCTCGGAGTACCAGGCGATCCAGTTCATGCTGGCCGACATGGCCATCGACATCTACACCACGAAGTACATGGTGCTGCAGACGGCGCGCCTGATCGAGGCGGTGCCCCAGGGCGGGCGGCTCCCGGTCAAGGAGATATCCATCGCCAAGGCCTATGCTGTTGAGACGTGCCAGAAGGACTACGACCGGGCCATCCAGATCCACGGCGGCATGGGCCTGACCAACGAGCTGCCGCTGGAGGAGGGGTTCCGCATTGCCCGGACGCTGCGCATCCCCGACGGCACGTCCGAGATCCAGCGGCGGACCATCGCCCGCCAGCTCCTCCGCGGCGACACGGTCTTCTAATCCGGGAGCCGTGGGTTCGAATCCCACCGGGTCCTCCACAGCTTTCAGATACGAAACGGGCAATCGTAAGCGACAGGTTTAGTCACCGGCCTTACCAGTCGTCGCCCATTTGTCACCCAAAGTCCGACGACGCGAAGTGAAGAGACTGTTCGACGACTTTCAACGTTCTGACGCGAGTGCTGCAGGGCATTCAGAACCAGGGTTCCCATTCCTAAACCGTTCAGCAAGGACTGAATTCGCCAGGGTCCGCGATGTCCTGGAGGTCTGGTTCAGCCGGTATCCAACATCCGAGCAAGCGGCGCTAGCCAGCCGGTTTCGGTCGCAGGACGATATCCACCACGAGTCAGCCTTCTTTGAACTCTTCCTACATGAACTCCTCCTGCGACTCGGATGCGAAGTGACGGTACACCCTGGAGCCAAAGCCAAGAAGAGCAACCGACCCGACTTCCTCGTGAAATCAAACAGCGGCACCTTCTACTTAGAAGCCACGTTGGCGTCTGAAAGATCCCATGAAGATCAAGCTGCACAAGCTCGCGAGAATATCGTCTACGATGCTCTGGACCGCCTTGACTCTCCCAATTTCTTCATCGGCATGAACCTGCGCGGTGCGCCGAAAACGCCTCCCTCTGCCAGACGGATGCGGGCATTCCTTGCAGATCGGCTGAAGGCACTTGATCCTGATCACATCACAGACCTTTACCGGTCCGGAGGCAAGCAGGCGTTGCCTCGCTGGCATTACCAGCACGATGGTTGGACCATTGAGTTCTACCCCATCCCAAAATCCCCCAAAGCCAGGGGAAAGTCCGGCATCCGCTCTATTGGGTTTCGATCCTATGCAATGTGGGGCAGGACGGCCTCTGCTATACGAGATGCCATCCTCTCGAAAGCGGGGAAGTACGGGAACCTTGAAGCTCCATACGTCATCGCCGTCAATGTTGTCCCTCATGGAGCCCAGCGCGACGATATCATGGAAGCGCTCTTCGGCGATGAGCAGATGGTGATCCAGCTCACGAAGTCTGGGCCGAGAGAGGGCGGCATGAACAGAAAGCTCAATGGTGCCTGGACAAGTCCAGCGGGCCCAAGATACACACGGGTCAGTGCGGCTCTACTCTGCAGCGGCGTGCTCCCATGGACCATCTTGCGAGCGCCTGTGTGCCTCTACCACAACCCTTGGGCCAAGCACGGGTACGAGTCTCCGCTGATTCGCCTTGCCCAGGCGATCCCAACGGGCGGCCGCATGCATTGGCAGGACGGGGAGGCCCTCCATTCGGTCTTGGGACTCCCCGAGAACTGGCCCTGGCAAGACTAGTCGCGCGGCCGACCGGGCGCCGTACAGGCTCCAACGCGCCCACCTAAGTAGGCGACACTCCGTCCGGGGTGCGCTTTCCGATGCCGGGCGTCGAGCACCCGCCGCAGGCGGCCATCGCCGCGGGGCGCAGGGACGGCCCCGCTGGCGGGTACACTGACCGCGACACTTGACCGAGCGGGTATTTCGGTAGAAGAATTAATCGAACTCATGTAGGAGCCTTCAGTGCGCTACACAGTCGTCCTCGAGCCTGACTAGTACGGTAGAACTTGCGGTCGTCGTAGTGTAGCGGCGATCGGGTATCCCATGCTCACCAAACGTGTCATCCCCTGCTTCGACATCGCCGACGGGCGGGTGGTCAAGAGCGTCCGCTTCGTCGACACGCGTGACGCCGGTGACCCCATCGCCCTCGCCCGTGTCTACGACGCGGAAGGGGCCGACGAGCTCGTCTTCCTGGACATCCGCGCCTCCCCCGACAACCGGAAGACGGCCGTCGAAATGGTGCAGCGCATCGCCGATGAGGTGTTCATCCCTTTCACCGTCGGCGGGGGCATCCGCAGCACCGAGGACATGCGCCTGATGCTGGAGTCGGGCGCGGACAAGGTGGCGATCAACACGGCGGCGGTGGAGAACCCGAACCTCATCGCCGAGGGGGCCGAGCGCTTCGGCTCCCAGTGTATCGTCGTCGCCATCGACGCGAAGCGGGCCGGGCCGGACCGCTGGGAGGTCTACACCTACGGCGGCCGCGAGGGCGGCCGGCCCACGGGCATCGACGCCGTCGAATGGGCGGAGCGGGCGGTGGCGCTGGGCGCCGGCGAGCTGCTGCTCACCGGAATGGACGCCGACGGCACCCGTGAGGGGTACGACCTGGCGGTGACGCGGGCGATCTCGGAGAGCGTACCGGTGCCGGTGATCGCCTCCGGGGGCGCGGGCGAGCCCCGGCATATGTACGACGCCATCGCGGAAGGGAAGGCGGACGCGGTGCTGGCCGCGAGCATCTTCCACTACGGCACCCATCGTATCCGCGAAGTGAAGGAGTACCTGGCGGGACGGGGTGTCCCGGTCAGGCTGTAGACGAAAGGCAAGACACCATGCTGAAGTTCGATGACCGCGGGCTCATCCCCGCCATCGTCCAGGACGCCGCCAGCGGCGAGGTGCTGATGGTGGCGTACATGAACCAGGAATCGCTCCAGCGCACGCTGGAGTCGGGGCAGGCGCACTTCTGGAGCCGCTCGCGGGGGGAGCTGTGGCGCAAGGGCGCCACCTCCGGCAACACCCTCACCGTCCGCGAGATCTGGAAGGACTGCGACGAGGACGCCCTGCTGGTGAAGGCGGAGCCGGCGGGACCGGTCTGCCACACCGGCGAGCGCTCCTGCTTCTTCCAGCGGCTCGAGGCGGCGGACGCTCCCGCCTAGGCCCGGCCGCGCTCGGCGGCCGTAGTCTCCTCGGCGGTGATGACCGTTTGCAGGGCTCGGAGCGCCACCTCTACCTGCGCGTCGTCCGGCTCGCGGGTCGTCAGTTTCTGGAGCAGAAGGTTCGGCTTCATGAGGGTGCGCACGATCGGACGGTCGTGGTACGCCCCGCCCAGGCGGATGATCTCGTAGCTGACGGCCGCGATCACCGGTATCAGCGCGACCCGCGAGACTACCCGCAGCCAGAGGTCGGGGTTGCCCATCGCCACGAAGATGACCAGGGAGACGATCACCACGGTGAGGAGGAAGCTGGTGCCGCAGCGAATGTGGGCGGTGCTGTGTCGCTGGACGGCCCGCGGCTCCAGGGGGTCGCCCGCTTCCAGGGCGTGGATCGCCTTGTGCTCGGCTCCGTGGTAGGCGTAGACGCGCTGGATGTCGGGTAGAAAGCCGATCAGCCACAGGTAGGCCAGAAGCAAACCCAGGCGGATCAGGCCCTCCAGTACGATGACCGTGGCGTTGTCGCCGAAGACGTCCTCGAGCCAGCGGCCGACAAATACGGGCCCGACGAAGAACAGGACGGCGATGAAGGCGAAGGCCATAGCCGCCGTGATCCAGATCGCCAAGGGGCTGACCTCCCGGTCTTCCTCGCCCAGGGCCACGTTGGAGGAGAACATCAGGGCCCGCATGCCCAGGGCGAGCGTCTCCCAGAGGGTGATGACGCCCCGCAAGAAGGGGACGCGTCGCAGAGTGCCCACGTAGACCCCGCGGAGGACCTCGGTCCGCACAGCGATATCGCCGTCCGGGCGGCGGCAGGCCACGGCCATGCTGCGGGGGCCGCGGATCATCACCCCCTCCAGCACGGCCTGGCCCCCGTAGTAGATCAGGCGCTGAGAAGCCATGTGTCCACTTAAGAAACGCTGAAGGGCCGAGGAAGACCCCGGCCCCTGTGCTTCTCTTCGAGAGGCACGTTTACTTGTCGAGGCCGTAGCGGCGCTTGAACCGCTCCACCCGTCCGGCCGTGTCCACGATGCGCTGCTCGCCGGTGAAGAAGGGGTGGCAGCGGCTGCACACCTCGATGCGCAGCATGGGCTTGGTCGCCCGCGTCTGCCAGGTGTTGCCGCAGGCGCAGGCCACGGTGGCGTCCACGTACTCGGGGTGGATTTCGCTCTTCATCTTCTCGGTTTTCCTGCCCTCTCCCTGTGAGACAGGCTGAAGCCTGTCCTTCCGGTCGGTGCTCCTAGTCGGGGTAGACGCTCACCTTCTTGCGCCCGTACTTGTTGAACGGCTCGAACTTCACCCGGCCGGGCACCAGGGCGAAAATAGTGTAGTCCCGTCCCAGGCCCACGTTGCTGCCGGGGTGGATGCGGGTGCCGCGCTGCCGGACGATGATGGTGCCCGGCCGCACGACCTCGCCGTCGTAGCGCTTCACGCCCAGCCGCTTCGACTGGGAGTCGCGCCCGTTCTTAGCGCTCCCTCCGCTCTTCTTGTGCGCCATGTTTATTCACTCTCCGCTTTCTTCCGGCTCCGCTTCGGCCTGTCTTCGGCTGGCCCGGCGGCAGGCTTGGCCTTAGGTGCCTCCGTCGCCTTCTTGGCCCGTGAAGGGCGCTTCGGCTTCGCGTCGGCGGTCGCTTTGACAGGTGGCGCTTTCGCCTTCGCCCTCGCGGCCCGCTTCGGCTTCTTGGCCGGCGCCTCCTCGGGCGGCTCGTCGCCCGCCAGGATGCGGCGGATGGCGAGGCGGGTGAAGGACTGGCGGTGGCCCTGCTTCCGCCGGTAGCGCGTCTTCGCCTTGTACTTGAAGACGACGATCTTGCGGTCGCGGCCGTGCTCCAGCACCTCGGCGATCACCCGCGCCTTCTCCAGCAGGGGCTGCCCGACGAGCGTTTCGCCGTTCCGCCCGATCATGAGGACGTCGGCGATCTCCACCGTAGAGCCCACGTCCCCGGCGAGCCGGTCTACATCGATGACAGCTTCAGGCTCGACGCGATACTGCCTGCCGCCGCTGCGGATGATGGCGTAGATGATGCTTTCTCCTAGCCGCTATTCGATTCTATTCGGTCGGTCTAATCTGTGTCAAAGCACGCGTGGACAGCCGGAGCAAGTCCTGGTGATGTCTGCGCGCTTGCTCGGCGTTACTGGTCGAGGTCCTGGAGGTGGCTCGAGGCCTGGGTGGTGCCGCCGTCGAAGGCGAGGCCGGGCTGGGGCTGGATGACCGGCTTGGGGGCGGGGGCGTCCTTGCGCTCGCCTTCCCCCTCAGGGGCGGCGGGCGTCTTGGGCTCGGCCACCACCGGCTCCTCGCCGATGGGCGCGTTGAGCAGGTTCATCAGGTTCTCGCCCTCGAGGGTCTCGTCCTCAAGGACGGCCTTGACGATCTGGTCCAGCTTGGCGCGGTTCTCGGTGAGCAGCCGCTTGGCGGTGTGGTAGGAGCGGTCGATGATCTGGCGGACCTCCTCGTCGATCTCCTCCGCCACCTTCTCGCTGTAGTTGCGTTGCTCGGAGATCTCCCTGCCCAGGAACACCAGCTCCTCCTTGCGACCGAAAGTGCGGGGGCCCAGGCGCTCGCTCATGCCCCACTGGGTCACCATCTGCCGCGCGAGGCGGGTCGCCTGGTCAAGGTCGTTCTGGGGGCCGGTGGTGGCCTCGTCGAAGACGATCTCCTCCGCTACCAGCCCGCCCAGAGCCGCGGACAGGCGGTCCATGAGCTGGCTACGCGTGTACAGGTTGTGGTCTTCCTCCGGCAGGAAGCGGGTGAAGCCGCCGGTCATGCCGCGGGCGATGATGCTGATCTTGTAGGGCGGGTCCGCGTTCGGCAGGAGGTGGCCGACCAGGGCGTGGCCGCCTTCGTGGTAGGCCGTGATCTCCCGCTCCTTCTTGCTGATGACCTTGCTCCGTCGCTCCGGCCCGGCGATGACGCGGTCCACCGCCTCGTTGAACTCGGGCATGGTGACCTTCTTCTTGCCGCGCCGGGCGGCGAGGATGGCCGCCTCGTTGATGAGGTTGGCCAGGTCGGCGCCGGAGAACCCCGGCGTCTGCTTGGCGAGGATCTCCAGGCTGACGTCCTTGTCCAGCGGCTTCCCCTTGGCGTGCACCTCCAGGATGGCCTTGCGGCCCCTGATGTCCGGCTGGTCTAGCACCACCTGCCGGTCGAAGCGGCCCGGCCGCAGGAGGGCGGGGTCCAGGATGTCGGGCCGGTTGGTGGCGGCGACGATGATGACGTTGGTGCTGGTATCGAAGCCGTCCATCTCCACCAGGATCTGGTTTAGCGTCTGCTCGCGCTCGTCGTGGCTGCCGCCCAGGCCGGCGCCGCGGTGGCGGCCGACGGCGTCGATCTCGTCGATGAAGACGATGCAGGGCGAGTTTCGCTTCGCCTGGTCGAAGAGGTCACGGACGCGCGAGGCGCCCACGCCCACGAACATCTCGACGAACTCGGAGCCGCTGATGGAGAAGAAGGGAACGCCGGCCTCGCCCGCTACGGCCTTGGCCAGCAGCGTCTTACCGGTGCCGGGAGGTCCTACCAGGAGCACGCCCTTGGGGATGCGGGCGCCGAGGGCGGCGAACTTCTCGGGGTACTTCAGGAACTCGACGACCTCCTGGAGCTCCTCCTTGGCCTCGTCCACGCCGGCCACGTCCAGGAAGGTGACGCTGGGCCGCGTGCCGCTGAACATGCGGGCGCGGCTCTTGCCGAAGTTCAGAGCCTGACTATTGGTGCCCTGGGCCTGCCTCAAGAAGAAGAACAGGATGGCGATTATGTCAGAGTCGACCACCTCATACGAAATGTTGCGTCCGTCTACTTCGATCTGGGTTACGCGCTCGGCCTTGGTGTCCTCGACGAGGGTCTGGAGCGGCACCTCCTGCTTCTCGGAGCCACCGGAGGGGAACAGTGAGTAGACGATGGCGATGATCGCCACGAGAACGAGGAGGTAGATGAAGCTATTGCGCAACCACCGTCCGTACATCGCGTCTAATATACCACCAGAAACGTCAGGCGGGTATCCAAGGGCCTACCCGCCTGCCGCGCCAATTATATCAGAACCCCTGGCCCTTTCCAACAGCCTAACTCAAGGACGCCGCCGCAAGGCGCGCGGTTACAATCCGGCCTATTCTGTCGTCTCACTGGCGAGGGCGCCTCCCTGCGCCCAGTCCTCCTTGTCGATGTCCTGAAATATGACGATGGTCGCCTCCGGAGTGGTATGGGCGATGTTCACCACCGCTTCCGTGATGACCCGGGCCAGCTCCCGCTTCTGGGCCTGGGTGCGCCCGGTCCAGAGCTCCACGCGGACTATGGGCATGGCGGCGTCCTCCTTTTGCTGATACCCTTATCGCCCCAAAAGTAGTTTGGCCACTATCGCTTGTCAAATTGCATCATCCGATAAGGAGCGTAGGCGTTTGACGCCTCCCCGGGGCCGTGCTAGCATGAGGCGACCGGCCATGAAGTCGCCGCCGCCGACCTTTCGCCAGGAAGCAGCGCTCTGGCGTCAGGGTCTCGGCCTCGTGGCCGGCGTGGACGAGGTGGGTCGCGGCCCCCTGGCCGGACCGGTGGCGGCGGGCGCCGTCATCCTGCCCCCCCGGGCTCGGTTCCCCTGGCTCCGCCGCGTCCGCGACAGCAAGGAGCTTCCCCCCAACGTGCGCGAGGAGTTGGCGGCCTGCATCTGGCGGCACGCCCTGGCCGTAGGGATCGGCGTTGTCCCCCACCGCGTGATCGATGACGTCGGTATCGTGGAGGCGACGCGCCAGGCGATGCTCCAGGCCTTGGGCGAGCTCTCCCTCTGGCCCGAGTACGTCCTCATCGACGCCGTCACCTTGCCCACGCTCTCTGCGCCCCAGCGTGCCATCATCGACGGCGATGCCCGCTCCCGCTCCATCGCCTGCGCGTCAATCGTCGCCAAGGTGGCCCGCGACAGCCTCATGCTCCAGGAGGACATCCGCCACCACGGTTACGGCTTCGCCACCAACAAGGGCTACGGCACGCCTGAGCACCTGGGCGCCCTGCGCCGCCTCGGCCCCTGCGACATCCACCGGCACTCCTTCGCCCCGGTGAGGGAGGCGCTCGAGGGCCGATGCCTGGTCGCCGTGCCCTAGGCGACTTCGGCGAGCGGGTTGCCGCCGCCCACCTGGAGGCGAAGGGCTACCGCATCCGCGAGCGGAACTTCCGCACCCGCGAGGGGGAGATCGACATCATCGCTGAGAAGGGCGACTGCCTGGCGTTCGTGGAGGTGCGCACCCGCCGCGGCGAAGCGATGGGCACGCCTGCGGAATCGGTAACGCCCCGCAAACGCGAGCGGCTGCTGGCCCTTGCGGGGGCGTACCTCCAGGCGGCGGGAGAGCCGCCGCTCCAGCCGCGCATCGACGTCGTCACCGTCAGCCTCGGCGCGGACGGCCGGCTGCTGGCGGTTGAGCACATCGAGGGCGCGGTCAGCCACTGGGAATAGCGCTGCCTCCCCGCTCACTTGCCTTTCTCGATCACCAGCCTGTCGAATACTTGCCCATCTGGCTTGGTCGCCTCCAGGCGAAGGGTGCCGTTAGCGATGTTCACGCTTACTACATGATATGTGGATTCGGCGTAAGCGGTTTCCGGCGCCCATTCGCCGGTTGGATGCAGGGCGGCGCCACCGCCACCGCTGACAATGTAAACCACGCCCTTGCTACTGGGATAAAACTCGCTTACGGGCACTGACCTAGTGTAGCGATGAGCGTGCCCCGAGAAAACGATGTCTACGCCGTACTGTTCAAACAGTGGACCTAGGGCCTGTCGCAACGACAAGTTTGGCGAAGGGGAGCCGGACGTGTCATAGGGCTGGTGGTGCATAAAGACAAATTTCCAGGGCTTCGTGGTGCTGGCCAGGTCATTTTGTAGCCAGTCGTATTGCGCCGACCCTTGGCCGTAGGGCGAGTTCGTGTCCATGGCGATGAAGTGCGCGTCACCGAAGTCGAAAGAGTAGTAGCGCTCGCTGTTCTCTGGATTGTTGTGGGGCAAGTAGAAGGCCGCCAGATAGGGTGCCCCCAAGTCCGTGCGCACATCGTGGTTCCCAAGAGAAGGGAATACACAAATCCTGCTGATGATGTTTCGGTACGGCGTGAAGAACTTTGGGTCGAAATCGTTGCCTTCGCCCGCGGGATATACCACGTCTCCCGTTATGATGCCCAGGTCTGGCTGCAGGGCCTCGATGCGCGTGGAGACCGCCATCTGGCGCTCGTCGCCCGTGCCACTATCACCCCAGGCCACGAATGAGAAACCTCCGTTAGCTGGAAGCGGATTCGTCTGAAAGCTGCCTGCATCCAGAGTGACGCCGGCGGTCTTTACTGAATAGAAGTATGTTGTGCCCGGCGACAGCCCCTGCAGGATGACAGCGTGCTCGACCACCGCTGAGGTGCTGCTGGCCACGAGGCCGAAGTCTGGAGTCAGCCCGTACTCCACCACGCTGTTCCCTAGCCCAACGGTATTCCAGGCTATGAGCACTGAGTCCGTGGTGCATTCCTGAAGGTAGGCATGACGGGTCAGGTAATCTGGCGCCCAGAACTGATTATCCGCTACCCTTAACCCGCAGCAGAGGGAGGGATAGAGCACATTGACGGCACCAACATCTTTCGTCGCCCCGATATCCTCTGAGGTGCCAGATCTGGTTATTGGCGGCGGTGGGGCCGGACGGTGAGCCATAGAGGACGTTGACGGCGCCGGCATCCTGTATAGAGCCGATGTCCTCCCTGGGGGCTCCGATGGCGAGGTCATCCACGCTGTCCCCGTTGAAGTCGCCGCAGGCCAGGGCTGAGCCGAACAGGTCAGTGGGCTCGGCCCTGCCCTGTACCCCGTTGGTGTCTTGATGCCAGAGTTGGTCGTTGGTGGCGGTGAGGCCGGACGGTGAGCCATAGAGGACGTTGACGGCGCCGGCGTCCTGTATAGAGCCGATGTCCTCCCTGGGGGCTCCGATGGCGAGGTCATCCACGCTGTCCCCGTTGAAATCGCCGGAGGCCAGCGCTGCAGCGAAAAGATCACCGGGTTCCGAGCGGCCCTCGACCCCGTTGGTGTTCTGGTGCCAGATCTGGTCGTTGGTGGCGGTGAGGCCGGCCGCTGAGCCGTAGAGGACGTTGACGACGCCGGCATCGTTAATGGGGCCGATATCCTCTCGTTGGGCTCCGATGGCGAGGTCATCCACGCTGTCCCCGTTGAAGTCGCCGCAGGCCAGGGCCGAGCCGAACAGGTCGCCAGGCTCGGAGCGGCCCTCGACCCCGTTGGTGTTCTGGTGCCAGATCTGGTCGTCGGTGGGGGTGAGGCCGGCTGCTGAGCCGTAGAGGACGTCGACGGCGCCGGCATCCTGTACGAAGCCGATGCCCTTATGAGGTGAGCCTATGGCCAAGTCATCGAACCCGTCTCCGTTGAAATCACAAATGGCAAGAGATTGGCTGGGATTGGGAAGAGATTGAGCAGAGACAGTCGCGGTCAACAAAACAGGCATTACCGCGAGCAGTCCTACAATGAACCATTTTATCTTGGCTAGGCTTCGTACTCGGTGGTAAGGAACCTTCGTCATCAGCATCAAATTATACTAGACGAGATCAGACGGCCCGCCCCTACGCTATAATGGCGCGGGAAGTATGCCTATCTACGAGTACCGCTGCCATCGCTGCAGGAAGCGCAGCAGCGTCTTCGCCCGCAGCATCAGCTCGCCGGTGACGGCCGGGTGCTGGGGGTCGAGCACATCGAGAATGCGGTGACGCAGTAATGCCACCTTCCCTCTCCCTCCAGGGAGAGGGTTAGGGTGAGGGCGTGCCGCTTTTTCCCGCCACCCGTCACGCCCTACAATATCTGCGCCATGTTCCGCCTCTCGCCCCTGCGGCTGCGGGTCTTCCGCACCTGCAAGCTGCGCTACAAGTACCAGTACGTCGATAAGGTGCCGGCCCGGCTGCGGCCGCAGGACACCGCCGGTACCTGCGTCCACAACGTTCTGTGCGAGTTCTTTGCCAGGGTGCCGGCGGAGGAACGGACGAAGGAGCGGCTCCAAGCCATGTTCGACGAGCGCTGGTCCAAGCTGTCGCCCCGCTATCTCCGCATGCCCGGCGTCGACGAGCTGGGACGGCGGGCGCGCCAGCAGCTGGAGGCGTTCGGGGAGCGGCAGGACCTGAAGGCGCACCCCTTCCTCATCGAGGCGTACTTCGAGGCCCGCCTGGCGCCCGATGTCCTCCTCTTCGGGCGCATGGACCGGGTGGACGAGGAGCCCGACGGCTCCCTCCACGTCATCGACTACAAGACAGGGGCCCAGCCCGAGGAGGTCGACGCGGCCCAGATCCGCCTCTACGCTATAATGGTTCAGGAAGAGCTGGAGCGGCCCGTCGCCCGCGCCTCCTTCTGGTACCTGGACGACGGCTTCGAGTGGTCGACGGAGATAAGCCAGGCCGACCATCGCCGGGCGCGGGAGGAGGCTCTGGCCCTGGCCCGGCAGATGGAGCAGCCCGGCGACTATCCGCCGACCATCGCCGAGCACTGCGGGCACTGTCCGTACCTTCATGCCTGCGAATACAGAGACGAGATCGCCCAGCGGCGTCAGGCCGAGGGCTGGTAGAGATGCCCATCTACGAGTACCGCTGCCATCGCTGCGGGAAGCGCAGCAGCGTCTTCGCCCGCAGTATCAGCTCGCCGGTGACGGCTGCCTGCTCCCACTGCGGCTCCACGGAGATGTCACGCCTCATCTCCCGCGTCGCCGTCCTCCGCTCCGAAGACGACGTGTTCGAGGGGATGGCGGGCGAGGCCAGCCTGGGCGACGTCGACGAGAACGACCCCGGAAGCGTGGCCCGCTGGGTGCGCCGCATGAGCCAGCAGATGGGCGAGCCCCTGGAGCCGGAGATGGAGGCCGACTTGGAGCGGATGGAGGCGGGCGAGCTGCCCGACGACGACCTCGAGGGCGGCCTCGACGACGGCTTCGGGGAGGAGTGACGCTTGCCGATATACGAGTTCAAGTGCGCCGACTGCGGCCGCCTCAGCAGCGTCTTCGTGAAGACCATGAGCGCGTCCTACAAGGCCAGCTGCCAGCACTGCGGCGGAAAGAAGCTGGAGCGGGCCCTCTCCCGCTTCGCCTACCACAAGTCGGAGCAGACAGTCCTGGAGGAGTACGGGTCGGAGCCGCAGCGGCTGGAGGACTACAAGGACCCCCGCCAGATCGGCCGCTGGGCGGAGCGCAAGTTCGACGAATTCGGCGTCGAGATGCCGAAGGAAGCGCGGGAGATGATCGACGCCGCCCGCGAGGGCGAGTTCCCGGAGCCGGTGAAGGACCTGTAGCCAGCGGCTAGCCGCCCGCAGTCCAGGGCGTTACACTGGGCGAAAGACCGGCAGCTTTATCATCTCTCCCGAGCAGTTTGGATACTGAGCGCCTCAACCAGATCGCCGAGTCCCTAAGGGAGCACCTCACCGCCAAGCACCGGGCCCGGGAGGAGGCGCTGGCCCTCTCCCCTCATCGCCGGGCGGCCCCTGCCGTCGCCCGAAGAACTGGGCGTCCAGGCGCCGGCCTACCTGAACGGCCTGGGCGAGACGGTGGGGGAGCTGCGGCGCCACCTGCTCGACAGCCTGCGCGGTGGTGACATCGCCCGCTGCGAGAGCACCCTGGCCGCCATGAGCGACGTCTACGATGTGCTTGTGACTATGGACTACCCGGAGGCGGTGACCGCCGGCCTCCGCCGGACGACGGACGCGATCCGCGGGATTCTGGAGCGCACCCGCGGCGACTTCACCACGTCGTACGTGCAGCGGCGGCTGGAGCAGCGGCTGGACGAGTTCGGCAAGCGGCTGGGCTCACCGTAACCGGCCTCCCGCTCCACGCCGATCGCGCTGGCGTAGCTAGGACCAGAACTCGTCGTCCAGGCGCTGGTCCTCGGAGAACGACCAGAACTCCTTGATCTTCCCGTCGCGGATGTGGTAGATGTCAACGCCCCGCAGGTTGAACTGTTTGCCCTGCCGCTGAGCAGTTCCCTGGCTTAGAACCACGGTGTGCTCGTCGCTGGCGAGGATGTCGTGTATCCCCAGCTTTAGAGTGCCGCCGCTCAGCTCGGCGAACTGGCCCATCGCCGCGAAGATGGCGTTCCTACCCGTGTGCTCCCCCGCCACTGAGTGACGGCCGGGCAGGTGCCAAACCGCGTCCTCGGCGAATATCTCCGTAAGGGCCGCCATGTCGCCTCTGTCAAAAGCGTCGTATCCCCTCCGCAGTAGTGTCACGTTTGGGTGGTCTGCCATAGGTGCCTCCTTCTGGTTAGAGCGACTGCGCCCATTCTAGCGGCGCGGGCCGCCAAGTCAACCCTCAGGAAATGTGACAGAAGCGCTGACACAACAGGTCGATTCCTTTGTTATTATCTTTAGGCTCATGGCTCGATCCGTCGCCGCGACGCGAAGCAAGGAGGAGCTCCGCCAGAGTGTCTGGGAGACCCTGGAGCGGGAGCGAGTCGCCCGCTTCCCGGGCGCACGCGGCCGCGTGCCCAACTTCGAAGGGGCGTCGCGGGCGGCGGAGCGCGTGCGCGGCCTGGACGCCTGGAGGGAAGCCCGCGTCCTCAAGTGCAACCCCGACTCCCCGCAGCTCCCCCTGCGCCGGGCCGCCCTGCGCGAGGGGAAGACGGTATACATGGCCGTGCCCCGGCTGCGCCGGGAGGAGTGCTTCGTAGAGCTTGACCCGTCGGCGCTGGGGCGGAACGCGGCGGCCGCCGCCACCATTGGCGGCGCCTTCCGCTTCGGGCGGCTGGTCTCGCTGGGCGAGATGCGGCTGATCGACCTCGTGGTCTGCGGCTCGGTGGCGGTGAGCGTCGCCGGCGCGCGGGTGGGGAAGGGGGGCGGCTACTCGGACCTCGAGTATGCCCTCCTCTCCGCTTACCGCAAGATCACGCCGGCCACGCCCATAGTCACCACCGTCCACCCTCTCCAGGTCGTCCCCGCCGGCCTGCCGATGCATCACCACGATATACCCGTGGACTACATCGCCACGCCGGACACCGTCATCCACTGCGAGCGCGTCTTCCCGCGCCCGGAGGGTATCTTCTGGGACATCCTGCCGCCGGAGAAGATCGAGGCGATCCCGGTCCTGCGGAGGATGTGGGAAGCCCACTCCGCCGCTAAATGACACGCTGAAGCGCATCCGGCGGGCCTCCTAGACCCTTGTTCGTAACTTGACAGCGGGATAGAATATCCTTTTGACCCGGCACGGCTAGAGGTTCGGAGGGGACATGTCCTTGGATTCGATCATCGTCCGCGGCGCCCGCGAGCACAACCTCAAGAACATCGACGTCGAGATCCCCCGCGACAAGTTCGTCGTCATCACCGGCGTCTCCGGCTCCGGCAAGTCGTCCCTGGCCTTCGACACCATCTACGCCGAGGGCCAGCGCCGCTACGTAGAGTCGCTATCCGCCTACGCCCGCCAGTTCCTGGGCCTCATGGAGAAGCCGGACGTGGACTACATCGAGGGGCTGTCGCCCGCCATCTCCATCGACCAGAAGGGCGCCTCCCGCAACCCGCGGTCGACCGTAGCCACCCAGACCGAGATATACGACTACCTGCGCCTGCTCTACGCCCGCGCCGGCCGGCCCCACTGCCCCGAGTGCGGCCGTCCCATCGAGCGCCAGACGGTGCAGCAGATCGTGGACTCGGTGCTGGCCCTGCCCGCGGGCAAGCGGCTGATGGTCATGGCGCCGGTGGTGAAGGACCGCAAGGGCGAGCACCACCAGGTGTTCGAGGACGGCGCCAAGGCCGGCTTCGTCCGCGTGCGCGTCGACGGCCAGGTCCGCGACCTGTCCGAGGAGATCCGCCTCGACCGCTACAAGATGCACTCCATCGAGGTCATCGTCGACCGGCTGGTGGTGGAGGAGACGGAGGGCGAAGACGCCCAGGCGTTCAAGACCCGCGTTGCCGACTCGGTGGAGACGGCGCTGCGCCTGGGCGGCGGCGTCGTCCAGGTGTGGATCGAGGACGAGGACGAGCGGATGTACTCGGAGCACTTCGCCTGCGTCCACTGCGGCCTCAGCTTCGGCGAGATCGAGCCGCGCAACTTCAGCTTCAACAGCCCCCACGGCGCCTGCAAGGAGTGCACCGGCCTGGGCGTGAAGATGGAGATCGACCCGGAGCTGGTCATCACGAACAAGGACCTCACCCTCGCCGAGGGGGCCATCCAGCCCTGGGCCCGCGCCTCCAGCGTGAGCCAGTGGTACTTTCGGCTCGTAGAGGCCGTCGCCGATAAGTACGGCTTCTCGGTGAACATGCCGGTGCGGCAGCTGAAGCCGGAGCACCTGCGCACCGTCCTCTACGGCAGCGACGAGCGGGTCACCATCCGCTTCACCAACCAGTACGACCGCACCAGTCACTACGACACCACCTACGAGGGCGTCATCCCCAACCTGGAGCGCCGCTACCGCGAGACGGACTCCGACTACGTGAAGATGGAGATCGAGCGGTACATGGCGCAGAACCCCTGCCCCGCCTGCAAGGGCGCCCGCCTCAAGCCGGAGTCGCTCGCCGTCACCATCGACGGGACCAACATCTACAGCGTGACCAAGATGGGCGTCCGCGAGGCGCTGGAGTGGGTGGAGCGCCTGCGCGGGGCAGACACCTCCCTGAACGAGCGCGAGCAGACCATAGGCCGGCAGGTCCTGAAGGAGATCGGCGCCCGCCTGGCCTTCCTCAAGGACGTGGGTGTCGACTACCTGACGCTGGACCGCCGCACCGGCACGCTGGCCGGCGGCGAGGCCCAGCGCATCCGCCTGGCGACGCAGATCGGCTCCGGGCTGATGGGCGTGCTCTACGTCCACGGCGCCCGCGCGAACAACCTCAAGGGCATCGAAGTGGTCTTACCGCTGGGCAACTTCGTCTGCGTCACCGGCGTCTCCGGCTCCGGTAAGTCGACCCTCGTGCACGAGATCCTGTACAAAAAGTGCGCCCAGATCCTCTACGACGCCCGCGAGCGCCCGGGTGAGTGCGACGGCATCAGCGGCCTGGAGCACGTCGACAAGGTCGTCAGCATCGACCAGTCGCCCATCGGGCGGACGCCCCGCTCCAACCCGGCCACCTACACCGGCACCTTCACCCCCATCCGCGAGGCGTTCGCCTCGGTGCCGGAGGCGCGGCTGCGGGGCTACAAGCCGGGCCGCTTCTCGTTCAACGTCAAGGGCGGCCGCTGCGAGGCCTGCCAGGGCGAGGGCTACATCCAGATCGAGATGCAGTTCCTTCCCGACGTGGAGGTGCCCTGCGAGGTCTGCCACGGCGCCCGCTACAGCCGCGAGGCGCTGGAGATAACCTTCCGCGGCAAGAACGTCGCCGAGGTGCTGGACATGACGGTGGAGGAGGCTCTCCGCTTCTTCGAGGCGTTTCCGCGGGTGCGCTCCAAGCTCCAGACGCTGCACGACGTGGGCCTGGGCTACATAAGGCTGGGCCAGCCGGCGACGACCCTGTCCGGCGGCGAGGCCCAGCGGGTCAAGCTCTCGACCGAGCTGTCGCGCCGGGCCACCGGCCGCACCCTCTACATCCTGGACGAGCCGACCACCGGCCTGTCCTTCGAGGACGTGAACGCGCTCATGCGCGTCCTCCACCGACTGGTGGACTCCGGCAACACCGTCGTGGTCATCGAGCACCAGATGGACGTGGTGAAACAGGCGGACCACATCATCGACCTGGGGCCGCTGGGGGGCGACCGTGGCGGGGAGATCGTGGCGGAGGGCACACCGGAGGCGGTGGCGGGGGTGGAGGGCAGCTTCACCGGCCAGTACCTGCGGGACATGCTATCGAAGCACGGCCAGCGGGCCGGCGCCGAAGTCACCGTGGGTAAGGGCCGGTAGGGGTGCACTGCCGTGCGCCGCTAGATTTTCGCCGTGCGCTACGACCCTTCTCGCCATCACCGCCGCTCCATCCGCCTGCCGGGCTACGACTACGCACAGGCCGGCGCCTATTTCGTGACGATTTGTACCCAGAACCGGGAATGCATGTTCGGTGAGGTGGTCGATGGAGAGATGATTTTGACCGCCTCAGGGCAAATGGTCGAATCCGTCTGGCGTGAATTACCGCAACATTATCCCGGCGTCGAAGCCGATACGTTCGTGGTCATGCCCAACCATGTCCACGGCATGATCATCCTCGTAGGGGCGGGCCCCCGTGCCCGCCCTGGGCGGCCACAGGGGGTCGCCCCTACCGATGATTTGGGGCAACCACAGGGGTTTGCCCCTACAGGGACGATGTCGCTGCCGGATGTGGTACATCGGTTCAAATCGTTGACCACGGCCAGATATCGCCGGGGGGTTCTCCAGGGCCGTTGGCTACCATTCCCCGGTCGGTTGTGGCAACGCAACTACTATGACCATGTCATCCGCAACGACGAAGGACTGAACCGCATCCGGCAATACATAGTCGACAATCCAGTCCACTGGGCGGACGACCCAGAGAACCCCAACAATGTAGAGGCGGTTCGCGAGCCGCCCCTAGACAGAGGTCCTCCAATGGCCGGGGACCGAACGAAATGACCGTCCGCTTCGCCCTCCGCCTCCCGCAGCACCAGGCGCGGCTGCTGTACCTGGCGATCGCCTACCACCTGGCCCGGCCGGGGTCGGAGGTGGACCCCGACACGCTGGCCGAGTACGAGCACGGCCTCGCCGAGGTGAAGCTGGCGCTGGAGCCGCAGTTGGGGGCAGAGTCGGCCGCGGTGGAGCTGACGCCCTTCCAGCTCAGCCGCCTGGAAAGCGCCATGCTCTCCGTCATCAACGAGCTGCATATGTACCCCGTGCTGGACAGCATGGCCGGCGCCAGTCCCCGCCGCCGCTCCATCGCCCCCGGCTTCGACGAGACGCTAACGGGTCTGTTCCCGCAGCTGGGGGAGGACCGCAACTACGCCTCGCAGCTTGCCGAGGACATGATGATGGTGCGGCGCCAGCTGGCGGGGACCGTGAAGAAGGCGCAGGAGACGCTGGCGGAAGAGCGGCGGCAGGCGGAGGCAGCGCGACGGCGGAAAAAGCCCTGGCAGTTCTGGAAGCGGCCGTCCTGACGCCTTGACTTGCTCAGCTAGGCGAGATAACATCTAGACGGATACGGGATTACGCAAGTTTCTACATCGTCTTCTTGGTTTAAAGCGGGCCGTCGGAGGTTGAGTCCATGACCTACGTCATCGTCGATCCCTGCATCGACCTTCTGGACAAGTCCTGCGTCGAGGTCTGTCCTGTCGACTGCATCCATTACGAGGAGGGCCTCGACCGCAAGCTCTACATCGACCCCGACGAGTGCATCGACTGCGGCGCCTGCGAGCCGGTGTGCCCGGTGACCGCCATCTTCGCCGAAGACGACGTCCCGGACGACCAGAAAGAGTACACCGAGCTGGACGCCAAGTGGTTCAAGGACCCGGAAGCCGTCCGCGCCCGCATCAACGAGCTTAAAGCGCCAGCCTAAAAACCCTTCCACGTTTTCGGTAGGCAGAGGGTAGCCAGCAATGGCCGCCCTCTGTTATTTTCTTGGCGTGCTCAGCCTCCACTTCCACGGCGGGCACCGCGAGATCGGCGGCACGAAGCTCCTCCTGCGAAGCGGTGACGGCTCGGTCTTCCTCGACTTCGGCAAGAGCTTCGACGTCGAGGGCCGCTACTTCGAGGAGCCGTGGAACCGGCCGTTCCACATTCCCAGCCTCCTCTCGATAGGCGCCCTGCCCGACATCCCCGGCCTCTACCGCACCGACTCCGGCCCGCCTCCTGTGAACGGCGTCGTCGTCTCCCACGCCCACGTCGACCACGTGGGTTGCGTGGCCCTGCTCGCCCCCGGCGTGCCCGTGTACATCGGCGCCGACACCCGCAACCTCGTCGACATTCGCGCCGAGAGCGGGCAGTCCCAGTGGTACAACGAGGACGACCACGTGGACTGGCGCCCCTTCCGCACCGGCGACCGGCCCCTCATCGAGGGGACCGACTTCCGCCTCCAGCCCGTCCACGTCGATCACTCGGCGCCGGCGTCCTACGGCTTTATCGTGGAGGGCGGCGGGAAGCGCATTGGCTACACGGGCGACCTCCGGGTCCACGGCCGCCACTCCTGGATGACGGAGGAGTTCGTGAAGGCGCTGGCGGCCAGGCCACTCGACGTCCTCGTTTGCGAGGGCACCCGTGTCCACCCCCAGGACAGCGACCCCGACGACGAGCTGCGCAGCCAGATGGAGCGCGTCTACCGCGAACGAATGAGCGAGCAGGCCCCGGAGGCCGTCCGCGTCGACTGCCAGCGTGAGGAGGACGTGGAGCGGGAGCTAACGAAGGTCATCGGCCAGGCGGAGGGCCTGGTGCTGGTGGAGGTGTCGCCGCTGGACCTGGACCGCATGTACACGGTCTGGCGCGCCGCCACCCAGTGCGGGCGGACGCTGGTCATACCGGCGAAGCAGGCCTACATGATGCAGGAGGGCGCCCGCCGCACGCAGATAAAGGACCTGGTGCCGGTGGAGGGGACCGTCCTCCTGATGTCGCAGCGCAAGAAAGCGAAGAACAGGCTGGGCCCCGGCGAGGCGCAGGACACGGAGGTGGAGTCGTTCTATAAGTGGGAGCAGGAGGTCATCGCCCAGTGGCGGGCGGCCGGCTCAACCGTCCTCTGGGGCCTCGACGGCCGCGCCGAGCTTCGCGAGAACCGGCGCAAGTACGTGGTGTGCGCGCCGGCGGTGGTGTACATCCTGCCGGAGCTGTGCTACCGGGCCGAGCCCTGCACGATCGACTTCATCCTGTCCAAGAGCGAGCCGTTCAACGAGGAGATGATGTTCTCCTTCGACAAGCTCCTGAACTGGCTGGCCCTCTACGGCTGCCGGCGCTACTACCAGATCCACGTCTCCGGCCACGCCAGCCCGGACGACCTGCGCCGGATCATCGAAGCGGCGAACCCCTCCGCCCTGGTGCCGGTGCACACGAAGTACCCGGAGATGTTCCGCGACTGGCACGACAACGTGCTGGTGCCGCCGGACGGCGGCGGGCCGCTGGTCGTGAAGGGGGGGCGTAGAGGGCGATGGTGGGCATAGCTAAATGGTCCGACTCGGTCGCATGAGTGACCATCGCCTGCCGTCAAATCTGATTACGCTGTTCTTCTTCAGGAATTGCTGCGCATTGCGAACGCCGTGTTTCCACCGCTTGCCAAAACGCTCTCCGTTGATGATCAACTCCACGCTGTCGTCGCAGAGATCAGGCAGCAGGTTTTGAATCCTCGGATGCAATTGTTGAGTCGCTAGAGGCCCTTTCGACAGAAGGTAGATTATGGCGTCGGAAAATAGGCTGTTGGCCGATCTACTTCCCACCTGGGCCCTGAGAAATTCGTAGTTGGCGCTCCGAAGTTTCTGACTGAACCTGCGTCGAAGGCTGGCTTTGGCCGAGCGCTGGAATTCCTCGTATTCACTTGCGAGGTTCCGCCCTACGGCCGCAAGGTCCGCAAGGACTTCCCGCGCCAATCTGTTCCCTATGCGCGCGTAGTCTTCAAGGTCCTTCCGGATGCGCATCACTAGGGCAGGCTCAGTCAATGCGATCCCATATTCGTAATTGGAGTCCAGCCCGGCACGCGTGAGATTGGCTGATCCCACCACGGCCAAGCTATCGTCTGCCACGTACACCTTCGCATGAAGCCGAGGCAGATTTGTCACGCTTGCATTAGGGAGCGTCTCCACGAACATTCGCAGTGCCTCAATGTCCAGGGAGCCACTCAGCACGCTATCACTCCGTACATCGGTTAAGACCTCCAGCCTCAGATGCGAGACTGAACCATGCGACGTTAGGGCCTCGCAAACCCACTCGGCTTCCGACACCTTGATGAATGGGCACGCAATAAGCATGTCGCGACGCACTGACGCAAGAAGATCCCGAAACGTAAACCGCCACGGGCTTGTAAGCAGTTGAACCATTGGGTCTTAGTTGGTTGGGATTAATGCCTCAGGAGCTTGATTACGGATCGCGTCGATAAGCGCCGTAGGCTCTCGAGTGAGGGACCAGAGCACATCCCTGTCGATGAGCACAAGCGGCTGTCGCATCTCTCTGCGGGCCATCTTCGCAAATTCAAATGCTTTGGGATCGATGCCGCCCGTCGACACCACCATCCCCACGTCACTGCCAAAGTACCTTAACAGCCCCACTTCCTTTGCCACATCGTCCAGCGACACACTCGCAGTGTGCTTGCACTGGATCTGCCAGCGCGAGAACATCAATCGGCTTCCCTCAAAGATTAGGTCCACCTCGGCGCCGCCTGTAGCCGCGCCACGGAGGCGAGTCGCAATGTAGGTGAGATATATCAGACGCATCAAGTGGAAGGCGAGGGCCTCCAGCGCTAGCCCGCGTTGATTCCTGTCCTCTGAGTCGATGGCTGCGAGTATTTCGGTCAGTGGTTTGCGCAAGAGTCCCCGTAGTTCCGGCCTTGCTTGTTTTTCTATCGCGTCGATAAGCGGCTTTACAACCTGAGCCGCCAGCTTCCGCGTCGGTTCCACCTGGAACGGTTTTGCTCCGCGTCCGGTAGTGGCTCGCGTCAGCCTAATGTATCCCGCATCCTCTAGCGGGTAAAGCACGCTTTTTGGCAGGTTCTTCTCGTCGAACTTCACCCCGTAGGTTGCACTAGCAAGCCTTTCGATATCGTTAGACGGATAAGGCCCCGCCGCACCCGTATTGCTAAGCGCCTTTAAATAGGCACGTTGCTCAGGGGTGAGGCTTGCCAAGCGCTCAATCTCCTGAGAGCTCGCCCCCGCGAGATTCGGCAAGCGCGCCTCATTAATCCGCCATTTGCCGGGAATGAAGACTCCCGCCTTTTCAAGCCAAAGGCGCATTATGCTCGGATGTTTGCCACCACGGGGGAAGAGAATTCCTTGTTCTTGCAGCCACTCGCGCAGCTTGTTTAGGGTGACGGCTTCGCCGCGCGCATCCATGTCCTGTATGGTTTGCACCAGCGCAAGGCCATGCAGGTCCAAAAGGATGTGCCTACCAAGCTCGGCATATAGACCGTCTGTATTGCCTCGAAGTTGCCAGAGCTTCTCACCAAATTCGGTCAGCCGGGCCTCGCGATCAATTATTCCGTAGGCGATCATCCCAAGTTTGCAGTTGTTCGCAAGCTTGCCGCGATTGTAGTCGCTAGTCGGATACGATTCGAAATATCGCGCGCGTACCGCGGCCTCGAAAGCTTTCCAATCTCCACCGTGCTGCTTTGCTAGATCGAGAACCTCCGCCAGTTCTATTTGCGACGGAGAAAACTCACTCCCGAACGGCAGGTCACTCTTCGGCATCGGTGCTTGCTTTCCGCCTTCCCGGCCGCTTTGCACCAGGCCTCTCGAACAAGTATTCTACCACTGGCGTCAACTGGCGGCGGGCCGCTCACGCTGTAGGCCCTACTTCTGCAGCTTCTCGCCCAGCAGCTTGATCAGGTTGGCGATGGGCACCCGCGCCTGCTCCATGCTGTCGCGGTCGCGGATGGTCACGTCCTGGTCCTTGAGCGTGTCGAAGTCGACGGTGACGCAGTAGGGAGTGCCGATCTCGTCCTGGCGGCGGTAGCGGCGGCCGATGCTCTGGGCGTCGTCGTACTGGGTCATGAAGTGCGGGCGCAGGAGCTCCCACACCTGCTGGGCCGGCGGCACCAGCCGCTCGTTGCGGCTCAGGGGGAGGACGGCCGCCTGCACCGGCGCCAGGCTCCGGTGCAGCCGCAGGACCACCCGCGTCTCGTCCCGCACCTCCTCCTCGGCGTAGGCGTCGATGAGGAAGGTGAGGAAGGCGCGGTCGACGCCAGCGGAGGGCTCGATCACGTAGGGGACGACGTGCTCGCCCTTCTCCTCGTCGAAGTACGTCAGCTCGCGGCCGCTGTACTCGGCGTGGCGGCGCAGGTCGAAGTCGGTGCGGTTGGCGATGCCCTCGATCTCGGCGAAGCCGGCGAAGGGGAACTCGTACTCGATGTCTACGGTGCGCTTCGAGTAGTGGGACAGCTCCTCGGCGGCGTGCTCGCGCAGCTCCAGCTTGCGCTTGCGGATGCCAAGGTTCAGCCACCAGTTGAACCGCTCCTCGATCCAGCGCTCGTGCCACTCCTCGTCCGTGCCGGGATGGACGAAGAACTCGATCTCCATCTGCTCGAACTCGCGGTCGCGGAAGATGAAGTTGCCGGGGGTGATCTCGTTGCGGAACGCCTTGCCGACCTGGGCGATGCCGAAGGGCAGCTTCTTGCGGACGCTGGTGAGGACGTTGTCGAAGTTGACGAAGATGCCCTGGGCGGTCTCGGGCCGCAGGTAGGCGACCGACGCGTCGTCCTCCACCGGGCCGACGTAGGTCCTGAACATGAGGTTGAACATGCGGGGCGCCGTCAGCTCGCCGCCGCACTCGGGGCAGGCGCCCAGCTTCGCCTCGGCGATAGGCCGGCCGTGGACGCTCTCAGCCTCGTGCTTGCCCTCCAGCAGCTCGTCGGCGCGGAAGCGGCGCTTGCAGCCCTTGCAGTCGACCATGGGGTCGGCGAAGGTGTCGATGTGGCCGCTGGCCTCCCAGACCCGCGGGTTCATGACGATGGCGGCGTCGATGCCGACGACGTCCGGCCGCTCCTGCACGACGGCCTTCCACCAGGCCCGCTTGATGTTCTCCTTGAGCTGGACGCCCATCGGGCCGTAGTCCCAGAACCCGCCGATGCCGCCGTAGACCTCGCTGCTCTGGAAGACGAACCCCCTCCGCTTGCACAGGGAGACCAGCTTGTCCATGGTGAGCTCGCCGGGCATGGGGTGCTTGTCCTTTTCGAATCTCTGAAGGGGTTCTTGGCTGCAAGTTATCAGCTTGGTCAGCGCAAGTCAAAAGACCGCCGGAAAGGCCGGCGATGGCCGCCCCGACTCCTTGACAAGGGTAGAAGCCGCTGCTAGTATCAGGCTACCTCTTGCCATTTGCCCCACCGGTCAGTTTTCTAGCCTTAGGGAGGTGGGTCATGCGGTTCATCGTTGGTCTTCTCCTGGGAGTGATGCTGGGGGCAACCTTTGGCCTGCTCCTGGCGCCGCAGCCGGGGAGCGAGACGCGGAAGGCCCTCCGCGACCGGATCCGCCGCCGCGGCGAGGCCGTCGAAGAGGAGATATAGCAGCCGTTCCCGCCCTGAGCGGAACGAGGGAGGCCCTGCCCACCGGCAGGCAGGCGTTTGCCGCAGGCTGAGCAGAAGCTCCTCATCATCATCACGTCCGGCAACGACGCCGACGCGTTGATCGGGCAGTTGGTGCAGCGCGGTTATCCAGCCACCAAGGTGAGCAGCACCGGCGGCTTTCTCCGCCGGGGTAGCGTTACCATCTTCTCCGGGGTAGAGGCAGACGACGTCGAGAACGTTTTGGCCCTCGTGCGCCAGGAGTGCCGGGCCCGCACCGAGTTCGTCCCCGCCCAGGCGCTGCCGTTCCCCGAGAGCATCCTCCCGGCGCAGCCCATCGAGGTTAGGGTGGGTGGCGCCACCGTCTTTGTGATCCCCGTAGAGCGGCTCGAGAAGACCTAACGCTGCTCGACGGCGCGCCGCGCTCGTCTTGCATCATACGCGCCTACGAGATGAAGAGCGGGGCGAGCACCAGGGTGACGGTGCTCAGCAGCTTTACCAGCACGTGCAATGACGGCCCGGCCGTGTCCTTGAAGGGGTCGCCCACCGTATCACCCACGACGGCGGCCTTGTGGGCGTCGCTCCCTTTACCCAGCACTTCCATCTCCAGGGCCGGGTTGCCGGGGTTGGAGGCGGGCACCTTGAGCAGGCCGGCCTCGATGTACTTCTTGGCGTTGTCCCAGGCCCCGCCGACGTTGTTGAAGAACGTGGCCAGGATGATCCCGCCGATGGTGGCCACCATGAGCATTCCGGCCACCGTCTGGGGGCCGGTGTCCACCAGCCAGCCGGCCTCGTGGACGCCGCGGAAGACAAGGCCTACCGCCACCGGCATGCCCACGGCCAGGATCCCCGGCCCCACCATGCCGCGGAGGGCGGCGCGCGTGGTGATGTCTACGGCCCGGCCGTAGTCGGGCCGCTCGGTGCCGGCCATGATACCCGGGTTCTCACGGAACTGACGTCGCACCTCCTCGATGATGGCAGCGGCGGCGTGGGCGACGGAGCGGATGGCGAGCGAGCTGAACAGGAACACCAGCATCACGCCCAGCAGGGCGGCGACGAACACGCCGACGCCGGAGAGGTCCACCGGCAGCGGGTCGGTGAGGCTCCTGATGACGGTACCGTCGGGCAGCGGCTGCCCGGTCTCGATGAGCTTCTCCTTGACCTTGTCCAGGAAGGCGCTGAACAGCAGGAACGCCGCCAGCCCGGCCGAGCCCATGGCGAACCCTTTGGTGAGGGCCTTCGTGGTGTTCCCGACGGCGTCTAGGGACTCGGTGATCTGGCGGGCGTTGCCGGGCGCGCCCGACATCTCGATGATGCCGTTGGCGTTGTCGGTGATGGGGCCGAAGGTGTCCATCGCCAGCACGTACGCCGCCGACATCAGCATCCCCATGGTGGCCACGGCGGTGCCGTAGACGCCGCCGTTGGGCAGGCCCGACTGATCGCCCAGGACGAAGGAGGCCACCAGCGCCGAGCCGATCACGAGGGCCGTTACCGCCGTCGTCTCCAGGCCCACGGCCGTGCCCATCACGATGTTGGTGGCCGGCCCGGTCCGCGACGCTTCGACGATCTCCTTCACCGGTCGCCATGATCCGGACGTGTAGTACTGGGTGATGTAGACGAAGGCGACGCTGGTGAGGATACCGACGACGCCGGCGGCGAAGAACCAACCCCACTCATCGTCCATCATGACGTAGGTCACCAGCGCCATGAAGCCGGTGGACAGGCCCACGATAACCCAGTAGGCGTAATTGAGGGGCGTCATCGGGTTCTGGTCCTCGCGGGTGAAGAAGGGGACGGCGCTGACGCCCACGATGGTGGCGATGAGACCGAAGGCGCGCACCACCAGCGGGAACATGATCCACTCCTCGTTGCCGGTGGCCACGAAGATGGCGACGCCCAGGATCATGGCGCCGATGTTCTCGGCGGCGGTGGACTCGAACAGGTCGGCGCCGCGGCCGGCGCAGTCGCCGACGTTGTCGCCCACGAGGTCGGCGACGACGGCGGCGTTGCGGGGGTCGTCCTCGGGGATGCCCGCCTCTATCTTGCCCACGAGATCGGCGCCCATGTCGGCTGCCTTGGTGTAGATACCGCCGCCCAGCTGGGCGAACAGCGCCACGAAGCTGGCGCCGAACCCGAAGCCGACGATCAGGAACGGCGTCTTGTCGATGGGGTTGTCCAGCAGCCGGCTGTACACTCCGAAGATGCCGGCTACGCCCAGCAGGCTAAGCGCCACGATTAGGAAGCCGGAGACGGCGCCGCCGCGCAGGGAGACCATGATGGCCTCCCGCAGGCTGCGGGTGGCGGCCGAGGCGGTGCGCACGTTCGACCGTACGGCGATGTACATGCCGATGAAGCCGGAGAGGGCGGAGCAGGAGGCGCCGACGATAAAGGCGAAGCCGGCGAGGACGCCGGTCTCCAGGTCCTCGTCGAAGTAGCCGACGAGAGCGCCCACGGCGACTGCCACCACCACCGCCAGCATGGCGATGGTGGTGTACTGCCGGCGCATGAAGGCGTTGGCCCCCTCAAAAATCATCGACGCGACATCGCGCATGAGGTCGGTGCCGGTGTCGCGTCGCAGTACGTCCCAGGCCAGCCACACGGCGAACAGAACCCCGGCGATGCCAGCGACCGGCACTATCCAAATTAGTTCCATTCGTCACTAAACCTCCGAATGGGGAGTCTAACAGACGCCAGAGTCAGCATCAACCGAATTGCAGGGCCGCCGGGAGGCGTTGCTCGCGTTACCTGGGGTATCGCGAGAAGTCGGGCTCGCGGCGCTCGAGGAACGCCTTCTTCCCCTCGTCCGCCTCGCCGCTACCGAAGAAGTCGGGCGCCAGCTCCTTCACCCAGTTCCGGCGGGACGCCTCGCGCAGGGGCTGGTACAGGGTGCGGAAGGAAGCCTTCAGTATCTTGAGGCAGGCCGGGCTCTTCTGCATGAGCTCCGTGCACCACCTGTCGACCTCGGCGTCGAGCTCGTCGTGGGACACGGCGGCGTTGACCAGGCCCATCTCCAGCGCTTCCTCGGCGTTGTAGCGGCGGCAGAGCATCCATATCTCCTTCGCCTTCTTGGCGCCGACCACGTGCGTCAGGTAGGCGACGAAGTAGCCCGCGGCCGGGCTCCCTACCCTGGGGCCGACCTGGCCGAACTGGGCGTGCTCCAGGCAGGCGATGGTGAAGTCGGCGAAGTAGGCCATG
>JACOUE010000017.1 GCA_016178045.1 Chloroflexota bacterium | reverse complement strand
CCCTCTACTTCGCCGGTAACCTGACCCGGCGGCTCGGCGGCGCGAAGGTCTACCTGAAGCGCGAGGACCTGGCCCACACCGGCGCCCACCAGACCAACAACGTCCTCGGCCAGGGGCTGCTGGCCAGGCGCATGGGCAAGCCCCGCGTCATCGCCGAGACGGGCGCCGGCCAGCACGGCGTAGCCACGGCCACCGTCTGCGTCATGCTGGGGCTGGAGTGCGTCGTCTACATGGGCGAAGAGGACGTGCGGCGCCAGGCCCTCAACGTCTTCCGCATGAAGCTGCTGGGCGCCAAGGTCCGCTCCGTCGCTTCCGGCAGCCGCACGCTGAAGGACGCTATCAATGAGGCGATCCGCGACTGGGTGACCAATGTCCGCGACACCTACTACCTCATCGGCTCCGTGGTCGGGCCCCATCCTTACCCGGTGATGGTGCGCGACTTCCAGGCGGTCATCGGCAGGGAGGCGAGGGAGCAGATGCTGGCCGCTGAGGGACGGCTGCCGGACTGCGCCGTCGCCTGCGTGGGCGGCGGCTCCAACGCTATCGGTCTCTTCCACCCGTTCTACGGGGACAGCGGGGTCCGGCTCATCGGCGTGGAGGCCGGCGGCGAGGGACTTGCCAGCGGGCGTCACGCCGCCAGCCTGGCCGCGGGCCGGCCGGGCGTCCTCCACGGCTCGTACTCGTACCTGCTCCAGGACGAGGCCGGGCAGGTCAGGGAGACCCACTCCATCTCCGCCGGGCTCGACTACCCAGGCGTGGGGCCGGAGCACTCCTTCTACAAGGAGTCGGGCCGCGCCGAGTACGTCGCGGTGTCCGACAGCGAGGCGCTGGAGGGGTTCACCCTGCTCTCGGAGACGGAGGGGATTATCCCCGCCCTGGAGCCGGCCCACGCCGTCTACCATGCTGCCCAGATAGCGAAGACGATGCCGGAGGGCGGCATCGTCCTGGTGTGCCTGTCCGGCCGTGGTGACAAGGACATGGACATCGTCGGCGCGGCCCTGGGCATCAGGCTATCCTGATTCGGTTGCGGCGCGGCTTTCGCGCCACGAGGGAGGCGACGGCTTTCAGGCCGCGCTTCCCCTCCACCACCTCCTCCCGGTGAAGGAGCGTCTCCAGATCGGGGAACAGGGAACGCAGCTCGCCCGGCCGCAGCAGCCACTGGGGATTGCGCGGGCCCCAGCCGTAGCGCAACTGGTCGATGGTGAACGTCTCGAAGAAGAGGAGACCGTCGGGCCTGAGGGCCCGCGCCAGCCGCGGGCAGAGGTCGCGCTCGAGGAAGTAGAAGTTGGCGATGACGTCGTACGACTCTCTCGCCAGGTCGAGCGTCATTACGTCGGCCTGCAACGCCGACAGGTGGAGCCCCAGCCGCTCGGTCTCGGCGAGGCAGCGCTCCACCGCCACGCCGGAAACGTCCACGCCCGTCACCTTCAGCCCCTTCGACGCCAGGTACAGGGCGTTGCGTCCCGTCCCCATGGCCACGTCCAGCGCCCGGCCCCGCTCGGGCAGGAGGTGGGCGTGCTCGACCAGCAGGGAGGCGGGCTCGTTGCCCAGGGGCTCTCCCTCGCGGTAGCGTCCGTTCCAGAAGCGCTCCGTCTCCTCCGACACGGCACACCAAGTATAAGGGCTGCCGGCTTTGGCCGAAGCCGCATTCCCAACGTCTGATTGCGTCTGCTACGATAGGCTTGCCATGGGCCAGACCGAGCAGCTGCTGTTCCCGCCCGCGGGCGAGCCCGCGCCCGCCCAGCCGGGCACCCCCTGGGGGCCCGGCGACATAGCCAAGGCCGTCGCCGCTATCGTCGGCATCGCCGTCGTGACGTTCGGCATCGTGCTGCTGGTGGCCGCCGCCCTGACCGGGGACGAGCCAACCGACGGGGACCAGTTCTGGGTCAACCTGTCGCTGGGGATCAGCATCGGCCTGGAGGTGGTCCTGCTGGGGGCGGCCGTCGGCTTCAGCGTGGGCAAGTACAAGTGCTCCTGGGGGGACCTCGGCCTGCGCTGGCCCCGGCGCGGAGGGCTGTGGTTCCCCCTGGCCGTGCTGGTGAGCGCGCTGCTCATCGTCTACGTGTACATCTTCGTCCTGGTGGCGGCGGGCATCGAGCCGGCCAGCAGCGTCCCGGATGCCACCTTCGACAACCTGGCCGCGGTCATCGTGCTGGGCGTGCTCTCGCTCGGCTTCGCCCCCTTCATCGAGGAGGTGTTCTTCCGGGGCTTTGTGTTCGGCGGGCTGCGGGGGAGGTGGGGGTTCTTCTGGGCGGCGCTGGCGTCGGCGAGCCTCTTCGCCGTCGCCCACGTCGATCCCCTGGTGTACATCCCCTTCGCCGGGGTGGGGCTGCTCTTCGCCTGGGCGTACGCCTACTCCGGCTCGCTGCTGACGACGATGATCGCCCACTTCGCCTTCAACGGTATAAGCCTGATCTTCGCCATCGCCGGAGTCGGCTCGTGAGCCGGCCGGACGGCCGCCCGGCCGGGCGAATAGCCGACATGTTTGAGGGGCTGCGCGGGCAGGGGCAGACGGGGCTCATCGCCTTCCTCACCGCGGGCTATCCAGACGTGGAGGCGACTTTGCGGCTGGTGCCGGCGCTCCTGGAGGGAGGCGCCCACATTATCGAGCTGGGCGTCCCCTTCTCCGACCCCCTGGCCGACGGCGCCACCATCCAGCGGGCGTCCTTCCACGCCCTGCGCCAGGGCGTGACGCCCCGCGTCTGCCTCCAGACGGTGGAGCGGCTGCGGGCGCAGGGAGTGACGGCGCCGCTGGTTCTGATGGGCTACTACAACCCCATCCTGGCCCACGGGACGGCCGCCTTCGTGAGGGACGCCGCCGCGGCGGGGGCCGACGGCCTGATCGTCGTCGACCTGCCGCCGGAGGAGTCGGACGAGCTGTGGGAGGCCTGCCGGGGCCACGGCCTCGACCTAATCTACCTGCTGGCCCCCACCAGCACCGACGAGCGGATCGCCCTGGTGGCCGGCCGCGCCTCCGGGTTCATCTACTGCGTAAGCCTGACCGGGGTAACGGGGGCGCGGGATGAGCTTCCGTCCGGGCTCAAAGAATTCGTGGGTAAAGTTCGTTCGCACAGCCTATTGCCAGTAGCGGTAGGATTTGGTATATCTAAGCACAAGCACTTTCGGGCCGTCGGTGATTTCGCCGACGCTGCCGTAATCGGAAGTGCGATCATCGATACGATAGACCGCTCCGGCCCGCAGGAGCGAGAGGCCAAGGTGAGAGAATATGTGGAGGTGGTCACCGGCCGACGGAGGGCCGCTGTCTAGCGGCCGGACTGCCCCGGAGCCGTCCGGGACAGTCGGCCGCGCATATGGCGGTGGCTCTCGGGCCGGCGTCTTTGGCCCGAGCTAACACCCCGGCCAGCGTCTGCAGGGTGAACGGCGTGCAGTGTCGAGGCGTTCGGGGTGCCACCACCGTGGCGGCTAACAGCCGCGAGGCAGTCCTGGAGGCCACCACGGAACTCCTCACGGCGATGCTGGAGGCCAACGGCATCAGCGCCGACGACGTAGCCTCCGCCTTCTTCACCACCACACCCGACCTGACCGCCGAGTTCCCCGCAGTCGCCGCCCGGCAGATGGGCTGGGCCAGCGTGGCCCTCCTCTGCGGGCACGAGATGAACGTTCCGGGCTCCCTGCCCATGTGCCTGCGGATCCTCCTCCACGTTAACACTGACAAGCGGGCCGACGAGATCGACCACGTCTATCTCCGGGGCGCGAGGGCCCTGCGGCCGGAGTTCGAGGGCCGGCCGGGCTAGCGCCACCTCCGGGCCAAAACTGCCGATTGAGGAAGGACAAGCATCATGATCGTCGTAATGCAAACGGACGCAACGGAGGCACAGATCCTTAGGGTACAAAAGAGGATCCGAGAGCTAGGCTTCAAAGACCACCCCATCCGCGGGGTGGAGCGCAGCGTGGTGGCCGTCCTGGGCCAGGTATTTCCCGAGCTCGTGGACGAGCTGTCGGTCCTGGACGGGGTCGATACGGTAATCCGGGTCAGCCGGTCCTACAAGCTGGCCAGCCGCGAGGTAAACCCGTACGATACCGTGGTGCGCGTGGGCGGTCTGGAAATCGGCTCCGGCAAGCTGGTGGTGATGGCCGGCCAGTGCTCGGTGGACACGGAGGAGTACGTCCTCGCCACGGCCCAGGCGGTGAGGGAGGCGGGCGCCCACGTCCTGCGGGGCGGCGCCTTCAAGCCCCGCACCAGTCCCCACTCCTTCGAGGGGCACGGCCAGAAGGGGCTGAAGATACTGGCGAAGGCGAAGACGAAGACGGGCCTCCCCATCATCACCGAGGTTCTTGACCCGCGCGACGTCGACGCCGTGTGCCAGACCGCCGACATCCTCCAGATCGGCAGCCGCAACGGGCAGAACTTCCCGCTGCTGAAGGAGGTGGGCCGCATCGATAAGCCCGTGCTGCTGAAGCGGGGCATGTGGGCCACCGTCGAGGAGTGGCTGCTGGCGGCGGAGCACATCCTCAGCCAGGGCAACCGCAACGTCATCCTCTGCGAGCGGGGGATCCGCACCTTCGAGACGGCCACCCGCTTCACCTTCGACGTCAACGCCATCCCCCTGGTGAAACGGGAGAGCCACCTGCCCGTCATAGCTGACCCGAGCCACAGCACCGGCCGGTGGTATCTGGTGGAGCCGGTGGCGCTGGCGGCCGTCGCCGCGGGCGCCGATGGCTTGCTGGTGGAGGTGCACCAGAGCCCGGATCACGCCCTGTCGGACGGGGCGCAGTCGCTGACGCCGGACAACTTCGCCCGGCTGATGGAGCGCCTGCGGGGGCTGGGCGAGGCGCTGGGCCGGCCTCTGCACCCGCTGGCGGAGCAGCAGGCCGCCCCGGCGAAGGCGTCGTAACGGCACCTGTCGGCCAGCGGATAACGAACAGATAAACGGATGCAGCCATCGCCGCGCCATCCGTTTATCCGTTTTGCTATCCGTTGTCAGGCATCGCCGCCGGGGTTACCGGAACCGCTCGCTGTCGTTACAATAAGCAAAAGTGTTCGAACTCAAAGTAGACGGCTTCCAGGGGCCGCTGGACCTCCTCCTCGACCTCATCGAGAAGGAGCAGATGGACATCACCACCCTCTCACTGGCCCAGGTCACCGACCAGTACTGGTCGTACGTGAAGTCCCAGCGGCAGATGGAGCCGGACGCCCTCGCCGAGTTCATCGTCATCGGCTCCAAGCTGCTGTTCATCAAGTCGTGCGCCCTCCTCCCTCACGCGGCGCCCCCGCGCGGGGACCTGCGCGAGGAGGAGGACGTGGGCGCCCAGCTGGCCCAGATGCTGGAGCAGTACAAGCAGTTCAAGGAGGCGGCCTTCGTCTTCCGAGAGCTCGAGGAGCAGGGCCGCCGCGCCTACTCGCGCGTCGGTCCGCCAAAGAACGTGACCCTGCCGCCGGGCCTGGAAGGCGTCACGCTGAACACGCTCTTGGACGCCGTCCGCGAGGCGATGGCGCGCAAACCGGAGGAGCCCGAGCAGGGGGTCATCGAGCCGGAGCCCGTCACCGTCGACCTGAAGATCGAGGAGATCGGCCGCGCCCTGACCGAGAACGAGGGTCGGCTGCGCTTCCGGCCGTTGCTGGCGGCCTGCCGGACGCGGACGGAGATCGTGGTGCTGTTCCTGGCGGTGCTGGAGCTGATCAAGGCGGGCCGACTCTGGGCGCGGCAGAACAAGCTCTTCGGCGAGATCGAGCTGGTGGAGACGGCGGCCGAGCCGGCCTAGCCCCTGCAGTAGCCCCTCGCAACAGTTTTCCCTTACACTGAACCTCGCCATGGCGGCCCCCATGACCAAGAATGAGCGCGTATCCGCCGCCCTCCGCGGCGACGAGGTCGACCGCGTCCCCGTCTCCGCCTGGGGGCACGACTTCCTCCGGGAGTGGTCGCCGGAGGGGCTGGCCGCCGCCACGCTGGACGCTTACCGCAAGTACGACTGGGACTTCGTCAAGGTCAACCCCCGCGCCACCTACTACGCCGAAGCCTGGGGCGCCCGATTCCGGCCGTCGGGGCAACCTGACCAAGGGCCGGAGCTAGTCGAGGCGGGGGTCAAGTCCGCCGCGGACCTCGCGCGAATCGGGGTGACGGACGTGACGAAGGGCCCTTTCGGTGAGCAGCTTGCGGCGCTGCGGCTCATCGCGCGGGAGCTGGCCGCCGAAGCGCGGTTCATACAGACCGTGTTCTCGCCGCTGGCCGTGGTGAGCCGGACGACGGGCTCGACCAAGGCCGTGCAGGCGTTCATGCGGGAGGAGCCGGAGCGGCTGGAGGCGGCGCTGGGCGCGATCGCGGAGACGCTGGCCCGTTACGCCGCCGCCTGCGCCGAGGCGGGGGCCAGCGGCATCTTCTTCGCCAGCGTGGAGTGGGGCAGCCGCGACCACATCTCGGACGAGGAGTACGGGCGGTTCGGCCGGCCGTACGACCTGCGTGTGCTCGAGGCCGCACGGGACGCGCCCTTCAACGTCCTCCATGTCTGCCGCGACCGCAACCACCTCGAGGGGCTCCTGGACTATCCGGTGGCGGCCTTGCACTGGGCGGCCGGAGGCGATGGGAACCCGTCGCTGGCCGGTATCGCCGGCCGGACGGCGAAGGCGGTGATGGGCGGCGTGTCCCAGGACTCGACCCTGATCAAGGGCACGCCCGCAGAAGTGACTGGAGAGGCGCGACAGGCCATCGCGGAGACGGGCGGGAGGCGCTTCCTCCTGGCGCCGGGCTGCTCGGCGGACCCGAGCGTGCCGGAGGCGAACCTGCACGCCCTCCGCGAGGCCGCCGCCCTTAGCGAGTCGCGCCCTAAGCCCGGTCGAGAGGCCCACCGGTGACCGTGCCCCGCCTGGCCCGCGAGGAGCTGGCGCGCGCAGCGCCGGGCCGCGACTCCGCCGTCACCATCGGCAAGTTCGACGGCGTCCACCGGGGGCACCAGCACCTCATCGCCCGCCTGATTGAGTGTGCGGGGCGGGAGGACCTGGCCTCCGTCGTCGTCACCCTCCACCCTAACCCGATCACCGTCATCCGGCCGGGCACCGTAGTCACGTACCTGTGCAGCCTGGAAGAGCGGCTCGAGCTGCTGCGCTCGCTGGGGCCGGACAGCGTGGGTATACTCTCGTTCACGTCGGAGCTGGGCTACCGGCTGGAGGCGCTCCCCCTCCTGGCCGAAAGCAGCGAGAAGGTTGGCTCTACCGCCATCCGCGACGGCCTGGCCCGCGGCGAGATGGAGCGGGTGGCCGGGCTCCTGGCGCGCCCCTACTCCCTGCGCGGGCCCGTGGTGACGGGTGAGGGGAGGGGGAAGTCGCTGGGGTTCCCCACGGCGAACGTCGCCGTCGCCCCGGATATCGCCCTGCCTGCCTATGGTGTCTACGTGACCCGCGCTTTCGTGGGCGAGACGGCGCACCCATCGTGCACCAACATCGGCGTGCGGCCGACGTTCGACCTGGAGGACGCGCGGGCCACCGTCGAGACGTACATCCTGGACTTCGAGGGCGAGCTCTACGGCCGGGAGGTGCGGATCGACCTCCTGCACCGCCTCCGCGACGAGCTGAGGTTCGAGTCGGTGGAGGATCTGGTGGGCGCTATCCGGGAAGACATCAGCGATACGGAAGAGTACTTCCGCTCGGCCGAGGCGCCGTAATGGCTAAGGCCCGCACCCCCACGGACGACGAGCTGCGCCGGATCACCCGGCGCGGCGTCGCCGAGATCATTCCGGAGGCGGAGTTCGTCGAGGCCCTGCGGGCCGGCCGGCGCCTGCGTCTGAAGATAGGCTTCGACCCCACGCGGCCGGTCATCACCCTGGGCTGGGCCGTGCCCCTGCGCAAGCTGCGGCAGCTCCAGGAGATGGGCCATACCGCGGTCGTCATCATCGGCGACTGGACGGCGCGGATCGGCGATCCCTCGGGCGAGTCGCAGACGCGGCCCATGCTGAGCACCGAGGAGGTCAAGGCCAACTCGGAGGCGATCCTGCACCAGTTCTTCAAGGTGCTGGACGAGAGGCGCACCGAGATCCGCCGCCAGAGCGAGTGGTTCGACCCGTTCACGCTGGCCGACCTGGTACGGCTCGCCAGCAGGTTCACCGTCGCCCAGATGCTCCAGCGGGAGGACTTCGCCCAGCGGTTTGAGGCGCACAGGCCCATCGGCATCCACGAGATCATATACCCGCTCCTCCAGGCCTACGACTCGGTGGCCGTGGAGGCGGATGTGGAGTTTGGGGGCACCGACCAGAAGTTCAACATCCTCGTCGGCCGGGAGCTGCAGCCGCACTTCGGCCAACGCGCCCAGGCCGTGTTCCTGGTGCCGCTGCTGGTAGGGCTGGACGGCAAGCAGAAGATGAGCCAGTCGCTGGGCAACTACGTGGGCATCGACGCGCCGCCCCATGACATGTACGGCAAGACCATGTCGCTGCCGGACGACCTGATGCTCCAGTACTTCGAGCTGCTGACGGACGTACCGGACGAGGAGGTGGCCGACATCCGAGAGGCGCTGGAAAAGCGCCGTGCGAACCCGATGGACGTGAAGATGCGGCTGGCACGGGAGATCGTGGCGCAGTTCCACAGCGAGACAGCGGCGCAGGAGGCGGAGGCGGAGTTCGTGCGGACTTTCCGCCGAAGGGAGCTACCAGAGGAACTACCTTGGAATGTTCTACCTTTCGCCGACTTGCTCCTGACCGCGGGGATCAGCCCAGAAGAATATGTTCGGCGAAAGGGCGTACCCGTCAAGCTTGCCAGCCTGCTTATGCATGCGGGTATGGCTCCGAGTTTGAGTGAAGCTCGCCGTCTTATCCAGCAAGGCGCCGTTGAAGTGGATGGCCAGGTGAAGACAGGTCTGATGGTCAATCTAAAAGGCGGAGAAACAATTCGAGTTGGTAAGCACCGATTCTTTGGCATAGGTCGTCCCGACAAACGGCGCGATTAGCCCGCCGTATTGCCGGGAGGAGGGGCGTGGGTGAGGCCTGAGGGATTCGCGAGATTCTTCGCTTCGCCTGCCTGCCGGCCGGCAGGCTCATAATGACGGGAGCGGCCGTTGACCGTATATCGCTATGCTAGAATTAGCCCGTCATGGCCGCCAACGCCGTCGGCGTCGACATAATCGAGATCGACCGCGTTGAAGCGGCGCTCGCCCGCCACGGCCGGCGCTTCGTCCTGCGCGTCTACACGCCCCTGGAAGCGGCCGTCTGCCGGGGCCGCACCCACGAGCTGGCCGTCCGCTTCGCGGGCAAGGAGGCGGTGATGAAGGCGCTGGGCACGGGCGCCCGCGGCGTCGCCTGGCGGGAGATCGAGGTGCTGCCGAACCGCAGGGGGAAGCCGCTGGTGTACCTTCACGGCCGGGCCCGGGAGCGGGCGGACGCCATCGGCCTTTCCGGTCTGGACATAAGCCTGTCGCACTCCCGGCGCTACGCCGTCGCCTTCGTCGTCGCCCACTCGGACGACGAGACGGAGGCGGACCGCGAGCGCTGGCGGGACAAGCTCACGGGCCTGCTCAGGGAGCGGGGTCTGCTGGGGTAGGCGCTATGGCACGAGAGCTGTCGCTGGAGGAGCTGGTGGAGCGGACGGGGGAGCCGGTCAAGCACCTGCGCCGCTGGCGGTCGCTGGGGCTCATCGGCGGCGACGGCCGGAAGGGGTTAGACCTCCGGGACGTCGAGCGGGTACGGCTCTTCCAGCTGTTCCTGCGGCGGGGCATCAGGCTGGAGGCCATCGCCCGGTCGGTGAAAGAAGGGCAGCTCGGCCAGATGCTCGAGCGCCACATGCAGGAGATGTTCCCCCAGACCGGCGCAGCCTACTCGCTGGCCGAGGCCGCCGAGGTGGTGGGGATGGAGGCGGAGACGCTACGGGGGCTGGTGGAGGCGTCCGGGCTGTTCGACCCCGGCGAGGAGCTGTACGAGGAAGACGTCGAGGCGATCCGCCGGATGAAGCTGGCCCTGGACGTCGGGTTTCCCCGGGAGGCCCTCGTCCAGATGGCGAGAGTGTACGGGGACACCCTGGGAAGGGCGGCGGAGGCAGGACAGCGGCTGTTTCACTTCTACGTGCACGAGCGCCTCAGAGCGACCGGGCTCTCCGGCCGGGAGCTTGTCGAGCGGACTGTGGCGATCGGCGAACAGACGGGGCCGTTGGTGGAGCCCACAATCCTCTATTTCTACCGCAGGGCCTTCGCCCGGGCCTCGCGGGAGGACATTGTCATGCACCTGGCCGAGGACGCCGGCCTCCTGGAGACGGGTGAAGTGCCGGGACAGCTGCGCGTGGCCGTCGTCTTCGTTGACCTGTCGAGCTTCACCCCTCTGACCGCCGCGATGGGCGACCTGAAGGCCGTCGAGGTCCTGGAGCGGCTGTCGGATCTGGTGCGAAAAGCCGTTGCTCGCTGGGAAGGGCGGGTGGTGAAGCAGATCGGCGACGCCTTCATGCTGGTCTTCCCCGACCCTCGCTCCGCCGTCGCCTGCACCGTTGAGGTCGAGGAGAAGGCGGCGGGCGAGCCGCAGTTCCCGGCGGCGCGCCTGGGCCTGCACTGGGGCCCCGTCCTCTACCGCGAGGGCGACTACCTGGGCTCCACGGTCAACATCGCCGCCCGGCTGGCCTCCGAGGCCGAGCGGCACCAGGTGCTGGTGACGGCGGCGGTGCGGAAGGAGGCGTCGGGACTGGCGGGCGTGGAGTTCGCGCCCCTGGGGAAGCGCCAGCTCAAGGGCCTGACCGACGACCTGGAGTTGTTCGAGGTCCGCCGCGCCGAAGCCGGGGCGAGGGAGAAGGCCATCGACCCAGTGTGCGGCATGGAGCTGGGGCCGGCGGAGGTGGCGGCGCGGCTCTCGGTTGAGGGGACGGAGCGGCAGTTTTGCTCACAACAATGCCTGCAGACGTTTGTCGCCGCCCCGGAGCGCTACTCCCGATGAGGCTGACCACTGCCGCGAGCCTCGTAGGTCGGGGTCTTCAGACCCCGACACGTGGGTGCGAGCGCCTGAAGACCCTCGCCTATAGATGGTGT